>NZ_VTZO01000100.1:0-223 GCF_008369545.1 Pseudocitrobacter sp. 73
GCGGGGAGTGTGACTTCTGCCAGTCCGGTAAAACGAACCTCTGTGTATCGGTTCGCGAGACTCAGGGCGAAGGACTGATGCCTGACGGGACCACTCGCTTTTCATACAACGGTCAGCCTCTTTACCACTACATGGGATGTTCCACATTCAGTGAATACACCGTTGTGGCCGAGGTTTCTCTGGCAAAAATTAACCCGGAGGCAAACCATGAACACGTCTGCCT
>NZ_VTZO01000101.1:0-238 GCF_008369545.1 Pseudocitrobacter sp. 73
GGAGAAAGAATCTGAAGAAAGTTATGAAGGTCTTTTACTTCTAGTAGATACTGTATGTACGTTCAACCTATTTATGAAATCATTCTTAACAAAGCCCGTAGATAAGGATAATCATATCAAGGATGTGTCTAAGACAAAGAAGGAGGCTAGTAAGTTAATCGAAGAATTAAACGTACCTAAAGAGGTTCTAGATATGAAATGGAAAGAGGTTTTTAATAAGGGCAAAGACAAACTGGAC
>NZ_VTZO01000102.1:0-218 GCF_008369545.1 Pseudocitrobacter sp. 73
GTGTGGTGATGGTCCTGGTGGTCCAGCCTTCCCCGCCTAATCCGAGCCCGGCAATACACGGCCCGTTTTTGACAAAAATGCTGGTATCAATGGCATTCGCCATCTGGTTCATGTTGTCGATATTGCGCGAGTGCATCGCTGCTGTGTGATGGCAGCCGCCTTCAAGGACCACCGCCAGCGCAATGGCTTCCGCCACGTTGGCGACGCGCACGCCAGGC
>NZ_VTZO01000103.1:0-365 GCF_008369545.1 Pseudocitrobacter sp. 73
TCCTTTCCCCTTTCTTTCTCCCCTTCTCTTCCTTTCTTTCCTCTTCCCTTTCCTCCTCTCCCCTTCCCCTCCTCCCCTTTCTTTCTCTTTTTCCCCTCCCCTCCCCCTCCTTTCCCCCCCCTCCCTCTCCTCTCCCTCTTCCCCCCCTTTTTCTCCTCTCCCTTCCCCCTCCCTCCTCTTTTTTCTTTCTTCTCTTCCTCCCCTTCTCCCTCTCCTTCCTCCCTCTCCCCTTCTTCCCCTTCCTCCTTTCTCTCCTCCCCCTTCTCCTCCTTCCTCCCTTTTCTTCTTTCTCTTTTTTCCCCCCCTTCCCTTCCTCCTTTCTTTCCTTATTTATTTTTACACCTCTTCTGCAGATCTTTTGGCTG
>NZ_VTZO01000104.1:0-233 GCF_008369545.1 Pseudocitrobacter sp. 73
CGAGAGATGCCCATCTACGGGCCTCAGAGGACGTGTGAGCCGGGTGTCGTGTGAACTGAAACTCAGCCTCCACACGGACCAGAAATCGCTCCAGCTCGTTGTCTGTGAACCCCCTGCGCCTGGAGTTGATATCCCTGGGCAGCTTCATCGGTTCAACAGCGTTGCGGCCATCAAGCTGTCCATTCCTCGCACCGTAATCAAGTCACATCTTCTCCTTGGTCAGTACCTTGTTG
>NZ_VTZO01000105.1:0-324 GCF_008369545.1 Pseudocitrobacter sp. 73
CACAACATCCTGTGGAAGCATATTTTTCGTAACGCCATGCTGCTGGTCATTGCCGGTTTTCCGGCCACCTTGAGCAGAAGGGGAGGTACCGGTGCGGGGGGGAGGGAAGGGAGGGGGGCGGGAAAGGAAGGGGGAGGAGGGGAGAGGAGGAGAAAAGAGAGAGAGAAGAAAAGGGGAGAGGGGGAAAGAGAGAAAGGGGAAAGAGAAGAGGGAGGAAGGAGAAAGGGAAAGGGAGAAAGGGGGGGGAGGGAAGGAACGGGAAAGGGGGGGAAAAAAGAAGAAAAAAAGGGGAGGAAGAAGAGAAAGGAGAAAAAAAAAAAAGAG
>NZ_VTZO01000106.1:0-550 GCF_008369545.1 Pseudocitrobacter sp. 73
ACATGCGGTGGGAACGAGAACCAAACGCCGAAGGTCGCCTGATGGCGACCTTTTTGTTTATACCCTCCCTTCTTTTTTACTTCTCCCCTCCCCTTTCTTCCCTCTTCCTTCCTCTTTACGCTCCAGCATTTGTCTCCAGTCCCGCGATAAATACTCCTTTCTTTTTCTCCTTTTCCCCTCCTCCCTCCCTTTCTTCCTCTCCTCCCTCCTCCCCCCCCCCTCTTCCTCCTCTTCTTCCCTCCTTTTCCCCCTCTTTCCCTCTTTCCTCCCCTCCTCTCTCCCTCTCTCCCCCCCCTCTCCCCCTTCCTTCCTCCCCCTCCCTTCTCCCTTCTTTCCTCCTTTCTCTTCTCCCTCCCTCTCCTTTCTTCCCTCCTCCTTCTCCCCCCCTCTTCTCTCCCCTTTCCTCCTCCTCCCCTCTTCCCCTTCTCCCCCTCTCTCCTCCTCCATTTTTCCCTTCCGTTGGCCTTTTCTTTCTCCTTTTTGTCTCCCTCACTGTCTTTGCGTCTGTCCTACCGCATTAAACAGCTAACGAAGCGCCAGAAAGAGCGCC
>NZ_VTZO01000107.1:0-312 GCF_008369545.1 Pseudocitrobacter sp. 73
CTGTTATTGAAGCAGCAGATGCAGAATACACCCAGAAACAAAAAAACAAAAATTACAAGTCAGAGCATAAGCCTAAGTCTTTAAAATTATAATGCTCGGAACGGGAAACAGTGTAAAATTTCTCGTTGTTTTTAAAATGTATTTTAGAAATTCCAGTCTTTGACCTTTGCAGCACATAACTTCTTTCTTTTTTTTTCGTCTATACGCTGGACTAAACCTTTTCAAAACATATTTCTCTTCATAAAAACATGCCAATTTTATTCTACTCAAATATTGTTCTTTTTGAGATTTTAAAAATAATAACTTACGTTA
>NZ_VTZO01000108.1:0-346 GCF_008369545.1 Pseudocitrobacter sp. 73
CTTCCTGACCGCTAAAGGAAACACCAGGTATCTGTGACAACAGCGGCAGAATGGTCACGCCAGAGTGGCCGCCAATAACCGGCACTTCCACTTCTGTCGCCTTTTTATCTTTTAGTTCCGCCACAAATGTATTTCAGCGGATGTTATCCAGCGTAGTAACACCGAACAGTCTGTTCTTATCGTATACGCCCGCTTCTTTCAGCACTTCTGCCGCAATGGCAACCGTAGTATTCACCGGATTTGTGATTATGCCGATGCAGGCTTTTGGCGCGGCTTTCGCCACCTGCTGAACCAGGCTCTTCACGATCCCAGCCTTAACGTTAAACAGACCGGAGCGATCCATACC
>NZ_VTZO01000109.1:0-256 GCF_008369545.1 Pseudocitrobacter sp. 73
TTACACCCCCCCTGACTAAAAATAATCTCCATTCGCCTGGCATAATCCTTTCCCAGGTTTCGTTCACCGTCAGCGGCTGGGTCGCAATCACTGTGACCACGTCCTAGGCGGTCGCCTCCTGCTGAAAATCAATCTCCACGTCCTGATCCAACAGTCTCGCTACACCAAACCGCGCCAGCCGCGTCATCCAAAACAGGTCGCTGGAGCAGAACGCCATCACATATCGTCCATCGGACAATAGCATGTTGAATACGCC
>NZ_VTZO01000011.1:0-105343 GCF_008369545.1 Pseudocitrobacter sp. 73
CCCTGAACTCCGGGCACACTGTAGGTTATGTCCGTTACCCAACGCTTATCCGGAGCATCCGGATTGAACTGTCGCTGGAGCCTGTTGGGCGATACGATACTGGCCTCGCCTTTGCGTGCTCGCGGGCTCCTGTACCCGACCTGAGCCTTTATCCCGGCACGATTCATCAGTCGCCAGACTCTGTTCACTCCGCACTGTTGCCCGCTATCCCGCAAGTCCAGATGGATCTTGCGATAACCATAAACGCAACCGGACTCCAGCCAGAACTGTTTGATCTGTCCCGCCAGTCTCAGATCTACCTGGTGGCGCTGAGAATACGGTTGCTTAAACCAGACGTAAAAGCCACTGGGATGAACATTCAGCACCCTGCAGAGCAGACGAACAGGCCAGCAACGGGAGTTGTCACGAATAAAGGCGTACCTCAGTCGGACAGCTTTGCGAAGTACGCCGCGGCTTTTTTTAATATGTCCCGTTCGTCAGTAACCCGTTTCAACTCCTTCTGGAGTCGGCGAATCTCAGCCTGAGCATCTGAATGTTCTTTATTAGTGGATGAATCCGGACCGTACTTCTTTATCCAGGCGTAAAGGCTGTGGGTGGTGATATCGAGACGTGTTGCAACGCTGGAAACAGAATGACCGCGATCAATAACCTGTTTGACTGCTTCAATTTTAAACTCTTCGGGATAACGTTTACCGCTCATGGGCACCTCTCTTTAAGCCATTTTAAATGACTCTGAGGTGTCTGTTAAACCCGTGGCGATTCATTGATTTCACGTGGTCAGTGCCACGTTTTGCTGTGGTGTGTCTTATTGCTTAAAATTTTTCGTATACGAAAAAATGAAGCCGAGAATTATAGTGGGCATTTACCCTCGACTGCCCCAGTTAGCCAAATCATCGACGATTGTGGAACTTGGGCTAAATCCCATATGGCGCACCCATCGGCGTTTACGGTATCATAAAATGCGCAACTGTGGTGATTATGCAAAGCGGATGGTCATGAAAATGCCTCACCAGCGGACACATGGCACAGCGTCTGCAATGACATAGACCAGAAGAATTTTGCAATAATGCGATGGTTCATCCCCTTACTTGCCTCTTACTGCAGAAAGGCTCCGGTTTTCCGAATTTGTTTAGAGTTCGGGGTCACCTGCAGTTGCTGCTATCCTGATTATGTTCCTTGAGGAGAGTCAGGTTGCACCCAATATTGCTCCTCACGTTCTTAGAGTGTTGCTCAAAAAGAGACCTTCCCTTCAATTTCTTTCAATCTATAACTGTGAGGATGTCGAAATAGCTTCATTTGATTGCCATTCGGATTCACCGCGAAGGCGAAAATCTCTAATAGCAGCCTCTATGACATCAACGTTCAAAGCTGGCGCATCAACAATCATTTTAAGGCCGATTCCGTAGGAATAGTCAGGTAAGTAACGGTACTCACTGAAAATTTGTATCGGAGTATAAAGCGCTATTTCTTGTTCACGCTTCGAAAGATACTCAGAAAAAGTTAATCCATTGAATATTGCATAGCGAGTAAGGTGCCCTGGACTATCACGTTGCATGGTATCTAGCCTAAATTCTTCTTCACGCTGATGTGTATTCAACAAACTATAGGCTTCTTCGAAAGCTAATGAACCAACTACATCATTAAAAGCCGTCTGCGCGGTAATGATTTCAGCATTCCATAATACGTCAGGCCGGAGACCTAAAAAATAAATGTCGCTCCAATTCCAGATATTATCTTCGCTGTTATCATATTGATTTATATCGCATTCATCGTAGAAAACACCACCATAGATATGACGAGTATTCCGGAGCCGATTTTTCAGTTGAATCACTTTTTGCCGACGTTTTCGACGCGAAAGAGAGAGAAAAGAACGATGCTTCCGTATACTTGGCATTGAGACCCCTTTACTTACAGAGTTATGCTTACCTGAAAAATGGCAGTCGATCAGGATAACGGAAAAAAGCATACTTTCAAGTGTTGGCTTAAAGTTTGTGCACAGATCACATCGTCTTTCGCCGCTGACTATTTTCTTGCGCTCCGCTATCAGATCCGATATCCGGATTTGATTTTTCCAACCCTGACCTGAAATCCTGCTCCATTCAGAAAAAGAGTTCCGGCATGGCCTACGCTGCCTGAACGGAGGTGGTACCGATGAAAAAATCACCCTTCTCTTCGTCATGCAACATATCCTTCGGTTGCTGTAGCAACTGTGATTATTTTGAAACGCTGGTATTGCGCTCTCTTAAAGTTAGCTGGACAAACGCTTCCCATCTATCTGGCTACAGATGGCGTACGTAGCGCAATGGATACTCTGAATAGAGCTGCTCGGCTAGGCGATCCCAACATAGCCAACTACAAGGGGCGTAGCGTTAAGATTCAAAATTTAGTAAACCATCATGCTTTCAGATTAGTAGCACTACTATATGTATCCGATGATCGTTATACCAATCAGACTAATTTGACCCGGAAAGACCGGGAAACAATCGCTTTAAAACAAAAAGATAAGCTGGATGATAAGGCCACTGATGATGAATATGCGCTGATTAACATAAGGAGGTTCCTCAAAATCGTGTCATTAATCCAGCGAGTCGAAAGTAGTACTGAAAAGATTCTGAGCTGTCTTTATCATTTGCGCTTCGCCTTGTCGTAATTGCCGAACAGATCTGCTTGCGAAATTACGTACGGTGAGCTCACCAAACAGAGTCTGGACTTGTATCAAGCCTGCTTTGGAAAGCGTCAGATAGCAACCTTCCCCCCATATATAATCATCATCAATATCAACTGGTCCGGCGTCTCGCCAATTCACTAATCTTGCTACGACTTTTGAATTCTGGTCGGTATAAATATTAGGCATCTCGCTGCATTCATGCCATCCCAGATGCATCTGGATATTAGGGCATAATGCAATGGCATATCCCGGCGAAGACATTGTCCCGATGGAACTGACTACACGTCTGACTATTGTCGGTGCGAGGTCTTCGTCGAGTGGGATCATTTGACCCAGCCAAACGACTGCGGGCAAACTTTGATACCATGCCATGAATTTGGCATCAGAAATATGAATTTGAGGTGCGCTAATTCGATAGACCTGGTATTCAGCTCGCCGGGTATCATGCATTTTGAATTGTGAAACCTCGGCTATTACGAATTCATCGGCACGATCTCTCCAGGGTTTTACATCCTCTTCAACCAAATTTGTCCACATTTCTTCAGCTTCACTCCACGGGGCATCCTTGACTTTCAGCGGTCGCCTAATGCCAGTTGGTCGGATTTGCATTTCAGGGCGAGGTGCTGGCGGAAGTGCTGCATCCAATTGTTCCAGTAGCGATGGTTTATCCCTTGGTGAGAGCAAGCCTGCCAAGCTCAGCTCTCCAGCGACATGACGAAGTGCCAGTATGCCAATGTAAGCATGGGGCTTAAGATAGGAGATTTGCATTGAGAGTGTGCGTAACTGAGATTCGGTCTTTTTTGTTGCTCCAGGGCCAAAGGCTGCCAGCCCTCCCCATTGCTGGATAAACGTTGCGGCACGCTGGCGTATGTTCATTTCCTCACAATCAGCCAGCTCTGCAAGTCTCCTTGCAACGGGACGAAGCATTTGCGTCCATCCTAAGTCGACTTCAATACGCATCGCCCCACTCACAGGATCTAACAGAGCATGTTCATGATCAGGGTCTCCGTCGAGTGCCAATCGATATGTCAACGGCAACGGATGAAAATCAATCGATATAGGTAGCTGCCAATATTGTGCTAGCAAGCACGCAGCTTCAGCAACAGCTATATCACGATGATTCGTAAGGCCAGAGACTAAATCACCAATTTCAGCTGCAAAGTGGTTCTGTTTTAGCAAAAGCAAAACTTGCAATGCCTGGAGTGGTTCATCAAGGGGGCCAGTCAGGAGTCGTGTGATAGTGTGCTCAAATACGATTTGCCCTCCTGTTGAATGTTCCGCCAGAATTAGTGCAGTTTTCTCTGCATGTTGTCGAGCTTCGGTGATAGGCAATCGTAATGAAAAATGGAGCAATTCCGCGAGTAACTCTTCGTCGGTTATATTTTCATTCTCAAATTCGAAAATTTCACCAATACGGTGTTCGCGAGTGAAAGACATCTGCTCTGCTAAGATAGACCAAACGGCGGGCCAGTCTGGCGACTCACAGATCACAGGAAGAATGTCGGCCATATCTGTTAGCAACGACATGGTGCTTTCTTTCCCCGCCACAATTGAACTGATGAAGTCTTCATATGCTTCATGATGAATTGCTGCGCCATCGAGTAGCTTACGCGCGCGGAAGAGACGGAATCGATTTCCTCCTAACCATTGGCTCCATGACATCTCCCGGTCACTACTGGTATCGTAATCATCAACTAATTTTCTGGCTAACGTAGTGTCCCCCGCATTAACTAGCCGCTCTGCAACCAAAAAACGACAACGTGCATCCGACTGCAGGCAATGCCAGCGCTCATACATTTTCACCACCTTGTCTAATGCGGCGGACTTTGCAAGCTCACAAAAACGATAAGGCGCATGATACTCAGGTTCTGAATCATTTGATTCAAATGCCTGTTGAAGTTCGTCAAGGGTTGAAGCCTCGTCGTACTTTTGTGGCGTGTAGGAGCGGCGGGCTTCGGGGGCCTCTGAAGTCCATCGAGTAATGGCATTATCAAGTTGGTTATCGGTATAACCGTGTCTCAATGCCGCCTTGCTCAGGCGATTTAATAGTGTGAGTCGCTCGTGAGCTCGACTATGAACCTGGATTGCCGGTAATAGAATTGATACCAGTTTGGCAATCGATGAAGGCCCCGCTGCATTTGCAGCAACGTCAATATAATTGCCTACATGTGTAGGGTCACGATAATAGGGTTCAATGTAGAATGGAAGGCATAGCCCGCACCAAATTGGTGTACAGAGAAACACCATTTCAGGACGGCGTTCTAGCATACCAATTACCAGTTCATTTACCTGATTTGGCCATGGAATCAGCCCCCAGTTGCTGAGTTTCTGTGCCACGGTATAACCACTGTGCGCATTCATACGCATTGCTTCATTGATTAACACTTCTGTCAAACGATATGCGGCAGATGCTCCCTCGGTTTCCTTCATACCATCAACCTGTCGTATCAACTGACCTATTCGTTGAGCACGGTGTTCTGGGTCTGCCGCATTGGCCAAAATCAATATGTCTTTCCAGACAGAGTATAAAGGGTCCTTACGCGCTGCCAGAGCGTAGCCTAAACAGTGGTCATGTATCGAAGCAAGTAAGTTTAGTGCCCGGTCAACATCACCAATTGCAGCAAAGCTGTTTGCCAGAACTGACAGGGTCTCGAGTTGTTCGCTAGGTGTATTTTCTACCAACTCGTTTACCATATGCTCAAGTCTGGCGGCCGCCCTTTCACGGTCACCGTCAGCCTGATACATTGCCAATGCTATTTCACGCCGGAGTAGTGTATTGCCTTTTAATATTAAAGCAGGCATTACATTATCAATTTCATTTAGTACTGAATTATATTCGACCTTACCACGCAGCGCAGAAATTTTAATTAATGTACAAATCAGTGGTGATGTAGCTGTCAATGCCAATTGAGCCTGATAGGTATCGTTTCCAGAATGGCTATTGAGTTGCATTACATATCTCATCACCATGCGACAGACCATTTGAATATTTCCAGAAGGAATGCATGATGCATTTATTATGGACAGCCCCAACAAGCGTCCCGTTTCTGAAGCATGTGTCTGCAGCGGTCGTAAGATAGCGTGTGTGGAGGTGACTACGTCGGGCAGGGATTTGCCGAGCAAAACGCAAAGTTGCGCATGTTCCATGGCTGCAAGAGTCAGTGCTTTTGTTGATTCTAATTCATTGTCTCCCATCGAAATTGCAGGTGCAAAAAGGTTTTCGAATAATATTGAAGCCAGATCGGTGCAACCCGAGGTGGCATAAAATAATGCAATCGATCTTCGCCCGCCATTAGAAACATCATTAAAATCAGACAATGCCATGGCAGTCTTAAATAATTCCAATGCTAAGATATTATTTCCTCTGTCTCTAGCAGTAAATCCAGCCTGAGTCATCAAAACCGGTATCTCTTGCTCATGAATGCCATACTGATTGCAGGTATCCTGAATATTAACGTCTGCTTGCCAGTTAACAATTGCCTCGACCACTGTCCACTTTAACTGTTCGCGAATAGAGGTAATATTTTCATCTGTTGATACACTTGTGGTGTGTTTTAACCCCTCAACGGTCAAATAGTCTATTGCCTGCTTAATTTGCTCAGAGTCGCGGAAGTGAAAAACTCGTTTTGCCCATTTTTTGAATTCTTGTAGATTATGCGAGTCCCCATAGTGCTCGAATCTGGGGGTATGCAAGTGAGACAATGGCTCAAGGTGCTCAAACAGTTCTTTCGCGCGGTCAAAATCACCCTGTTCCAAAAGCAGGTCAACAACTTCATAGCCCGCATTGGGAAAGTCCTGGACGAAAGAGATCGCCGCATCAATATCGCCAACTTTTAACATCGCGCGCGGAAGTTCATTAGCATACTCCAGTGCTTGAGTTCGTCTGGATATCTCTTCACGGCAAAGTAGCAACCGTGTGGCAATTACACCATCATACGTGGAACGTGCAGCAATCAGAGCCAAGTGGATGTCCGAATCAATCTCTGAACAGGAACGTCCATGTGCAAACTGGTGTCGAAAATATGCTGGCGTTGCGAGCACCAGAAGTTCATCACGCTCTCCTGACCGGGCGAGATAGCGCAGTGTTAGCCAGGACTGTAATGAATGCTCTGGTGCATGACGAGATAGTTCAGCTAATTCACGATAAATATGTTGTGAATAGGTTTCATCTATACTGCCCAGTGTTATCTTTGGTTTGGAGAGCACAAATAGACGGAAGCTGTTATGGAATACAGTCCACCCCTTTGAGGTTTCCTTGAGTAAATGCCGGACGGTCTTTAAGGTACGCTCTATCGCCTGAGCATCTACGATTGTTGCCAGCAATTTCAGCGGCATCGGAGCTTCGATACGGGCAATGAAACCCAGAACATGCATAACATCAGGGTCGTTTGCGATTTCTCTCCAGGCGGATGCGTAAACTGATTCAATATCGCCATTAAATTCCATCCCTCCGGCGAGGATGCATGATGTGTCCTGTTCATCTGCCGATAACAGTGCCTTAATGAGATAATTGGCCGCCAGCGGATGACCGCGGCTAAGTTCATAAAGTTTTACACGCGAAATGGTTGAATCAAGACCCAAAACGTCTGCCATCCTGGCGACCGCCACTCTCTCAAGTGGATGCATTGTTACGAGACGATCCGGATGCCCAGCCTGTTCCTGTACTGCGGGTTTGAGATGCCTGAGTTCCAGTCGCTGGGTACCAAGTATAAATGTCACGCCCAAAGGGATGGCTGCAGGCAGCGGCAATTCGCCTAACAGCGAATGGGCTGGTAGTTCTTCGCGGGGGATATGATCCAGCCCATCAACAATAATGATGGTTCTTACTGTATCACGTTGATAACGCTCGCCAGCTTGTTTGAGCAGTTCACCGAATTGTTCGCGCCTTTCAAATTGGCTGCTGTCTCGAAGGCGAAGCCCAGGCAGCCCGCTGCTGCGTAACTGGGCAGAAATGTCTTCGAAGAAATCATCAGCTTCCCCGCGTCCTACACCTTGCGCAGCTCCCGGTATGAAAGCCAGATAGCGCACGACCCGAGTGTTATATTCGGTAGCCAGGGTTGTCTGTAGCAAGGTCGATTTCCCCGAACCTGGAGGCCCAATCAATGCCACATAGCCCTGGATTGTGTTGCGTATCGTCTGGAGAAGTTGTAGTTCCGTATCGCGGTTGCGTTGGACGTGAGCACCGATGGGAAAGCGATGTACGTGGCGTGTTTTGGTCGGATCTTTCCACCCTAGTTCATTTAATAGTTCTTCACAGGACCATCGGTCCCTATCTCGTTTATCGGAGACCAACTGAGGTAATATTTTTGCTATATCAGACGCCAGTCTCGCTTGTTCTGCACTGAGTTTATGAAATTGTATAAAATCTGCTGCTGAGCCATGAATTATGCGCAACGCATGAAAAAATCTCTCGAAATCATCGCCACCTAGGCAAGAATGTTGAAACAATATTTCGACTAAACCGCCCCAGTTACTGTAGCGCCATTCCTCAAGCGTGCGTTTGGGAAAATGTTCAAACTCATCAAGGAAGGCAGCACTGTGAGCTGGAGCTTCCATTCCGGGGGCGTCGTTTACTGATGGATAGTCGTTGACAACTAAACGAATTTCTACGTGAGACGTTGGGTTAGCACTACAAAGATTTTGCCAGGCGCAAACTAATGGCTTAAGCAGACCATCAGCCCCTACTAAGAGTGTCTGTACTGTAAATGTACCTGGGAAACGGGACGTTTTGAACTGGTGCCCAACGATAAGGCCATTAAATCCAAGTACTAAATCATCAGCGATACCCGCACTGCGGTCCGCCACGCCTATCCACTCCAATTGCCCACGCTCTAATTCAGCATAAATGGCTGCACCGGCTCTTTCATATTGGCCCATATAGCCACGCATTGCCCGGCGCTCGCCCTCTGCTGGGGGCAAGGTTTTTGTTTTCTCAATCTTCATTGATGAATCGGGCTTTTCATTTAAAGTCATTCGCTATGCCGCCTAATGATCTCGATTTGCCAAACCAGACAAACAATTCTGGTGTACTTTTTTGCGCAGGTAATAGAGTGCACAGATTATCGTACATTGGCATATTCTATTCTTTACTATGCTTATAAAGGTCGAAGACCCACTGTAAGCATCCCTGCATATCGGTCCATTCACTTTTAGAGATCATCCGGCATACTGGTTTTGTTCTGATAGGAGATTGCCATGCGCAAAGCACGATTCACCGAACACCAGACCATCATTATTCTGAATTCCGTCGAAGCTCGACGCACCGTTAAGGATCTCTGTCGCGAAATTTCTTATGGAGAAACAAAAAATTTAAGATCTATACCAAGACTTTTGGATTGTAATAGCCATGAGTCTATAAGTTGATATGATTGCATTGATTCTTGTGATTTTTTCACTACTGAAGGATTAAATTGTGACTTAAAATGACTCAATGAAAATCCGTTACCAACAACGATCCATATTTCTTTTCTTACTAATGAACTGGCTCTTCGTTTGTTTATCTTTTCTAAGACATCATTTATGTCGTGATTAATATTGAAAGTTCCCTCAAACAATCTTATTCTACTGTCTAATTCTATATTATGCTTATTACCTCCTAATTTTGGCCAAGGATTTCTCAGCCTAGTTAAATTGGCAAATTGTAAATTTTTATCATTACTAATCAAGTAATGTATGTTTTTTATCGCTTGGCTACCGACTTCGCAAATCGAACCTGCTGAAGATTCAGGTTTTCCTGCGGCACCGCATTTTATGTGTACATAGATAAGTTTGTCTTTGGAAGAAAGAACAAAATCAGCTGGTTCTGTATCCATATCCGTACAAAGAATCAAATCAACATTAGGGATATATTGATAAAATGGTCCCAATTGAGATAGTTGCACAGATTTAGTTCTCAGGTTTGACAGTTGATCTATCAAATAAAATATCGATGAGGGGCTAAAACTAGTTCCGATCAATCCATCCTCATCTTTTTCTGATAATCCACCTGACAACAAATCTTGTAATTCTACAAATCTCGAGAAAAATTCATCTGCAACTCTTGCATTGTCTGTGGGGAGAGTAAATTTATAAAACAGACCATTTAAGTAAGTGATTCCATTGTCAAATATTAATTTCACGGTGTTATTGTTAAAAATATCACTTTCATTAACAACTTCATTATCAACCATAAAGGTTAGAGTTTGATTACGTGTTTTTAATTCACCTTTGTCAACATAAAAATCTAGTTCTCGAGGTAAGAATATCGCTGACCTTATGGCCCCCCCCATCTTTGATAGATTACTTCCATTGGTGTTTATAACAAGCGGAAGTAGTGTTTTGTCAAAAAAAGAAATGCCAAAATTATATTTTTTAAATAGATAGTTTGATGTTATTTTTTTGTGCTTGCCATTAAAATACACTTTCAACAAACCGTTATAGTTGCTTAGATCAATAATACAAGCAACTGGTTTTTCAGTAGGTATACCATCAACAGTTTGAGCAAACGAATTAAGAAATGAACTAGATACTTTGTTAGCGCCTTCTAAATTGGTTTTTACATCATTAACCCATTCACAAAACCTTTCAAAACTAAATTGTCTTTCTTTTTGATCACTAACACGGCCGGATCCTACGCCTAAATAATATGAGGACATAATCGAAAGATCATCATGAAGATTAGAACCTATTGTAGTTGATACTGCATAGCTTCCATTGGCTTGAGTTGAAGTCGTTGACTCTAACCTATCAGACACATAAAGAATACTTTCTGCTTGCTGTGAATTAATCTGTATAGCCCTTGTGCTAGCTTGCGTTGTTTTAGATTTTTCATTTAGCGAAATTAGCTTAAATAGCTTATCCGGGCCAACTGGTTGTCTGATACCTAATTCAATTCTTTTATTGTATTTTCTACCGCGACTATCATAAATCGCAACAATATCACCTACTTCACGTATAATTACAAACTCAAGTGATGGTTGAAAGAATAACGTATCCTTAAGAAATCTGGAACTGTCAAAACAAACTGATGTAATGATGCCAGAGTCACTATCAATTTTTGATAAAGACCCTTCTCTTGTAAATTCCCAATATATTTTATCTAAACAATCAATTAGATTAAAGCCCTTATCTTTGTAATAAAAACATACTGACGCGAGAGGTATTTTTAAGGATGTGGAAGGGTTGAATGTTTTGAAGTCAAATTTCTTTTTATATGTCGCGTCAAAATAACTAATTTCCGGAAATGCGTCTAAATACTTTTCAACTAAAGATGCTGTATTTAAAGTATTAATGAATTTCCTTAAAGATGTTTTATCCGTCAAGTAATTATCAAATTCTTGGTAGTTCTCCCATAAATCAACGTTGGTGCACTCATTGTAGTCTATAACCAGTGGGCTTTTGTCTTTGTACCACCTTACAACACGCCCCATTGTTTGTACTAATTCCTTACCACTCCGAACACTATAGGTTAATATTAGTAGTTTTGCATTCGGAAGATCGATACCTTCATCTAACATACGTTGATGAATTAGTATTTTATAAGGGCTTTCAGATAAATTGCTTGGTACATTATATAAATTCTCATCCAGTGGTGAAGTCTCAAATTGTCTATGAATCGCAAGCGTTTTAAATTCATCTTTAAAAAGATTATAATATTCGCATATGTTTTTAAAATTATCACACTTGACAATACACAATGTATCACTATTTTTGTTTAAGTAATCCCTTACTACACTGACTAAATCTTCCTTTTTTGCTTTTGCAAAAACAGGTGCTGATATTATGCCTTCTTCTATGGCATTTTTGTATGTATATATATATGAGTGATCTGTATCAATATCAAAACTAAATAAGTCGTTTCGGTATGGTGTGGCAGTCACTATTATTTTTTTTGCTTTAAACTTACGAATAATTCCTCCCCATTCTGGCGATGGTTCGGAATGACCTTCATCAATAATGATCAACTCAAATTCATCACAGATTTTATTGATCTCATCACTGTTGATTTTTAGCAATTTTTGGAAGGTAGTGCAAAATATCCCACTGTTACTTTCTTTATTGATGTCATTATGCACATCTTTAATTGTAAGTGATTTAGATTTACCAGAATCGGTTAGTTTAGTAAAAAAATCACCTCTAATCTGTTTATACAACTGATCACAAACAGCTCTTCGATATGTAACAATTAATATGTTTTTATATTTACTGAATTGACTTAGACAACATATAACACCACTTTTCCCTGCACCTGTCGGCAAGCTTATAAGACATGATCCAGATGAGCGCGATCTAAAATATTTTGCAGCTACACCAATACTTTCCACTTGACATGATCTGAGTTTTTCTTCTACTTCAGTAGGTGTACCATTGTACATTTAAATTCCTCTTAAAATGAAAAACTGCTGGATTAGAAACTTATATAATTGTGTTTATATAAGCACGGGCAAGGGGCCGACAAATTAATTTGTCAGTTAGCTGGCTACTACGGACTGAGCTTATCTCCCTTCTGGCAAAACCAGTCAGTCTTGATTAGTACGATGAAAACAGCCATACGACTCTTTGCTCTCTTCCTCCACATGAATTCCGGCTTCTGTTAAATTAAAAGCAAAAATTTATAGTGTCGTTAGGCATGAGATCTAAGGCTGCATACGATTTAAATTAGGTTTTAAAATTTACCGCGTTAGTGCAATATGTACTTTATTCATGCGCCCTAGAATCTACCAGCACCTCACTCACAAACTTTCTGTTTTAAATCTCCATGAGTGCATCACAGCAGTCATCGGTACGAACCGTTGATTCGCTGACATCTGTAATGACGTTCTGACAGTAAGGTATCATCAGCGTTATACGCATGAATCTCTACAAAATTCCTAGCTGATTTGCACATCCTTGTCAATAATTTAATTAAGAACGCTACCGCCCTCAGAGACATAAGCCTTGATAAAATCTATGCTATCGCAACCAATTTTTTATTCAATAGATCAATCAGATAACCATCTAATGCTATGATGTGTTCGTTGTGAAAATGTGATGTAAGATGGTTTTATGAACCGGAACTAACTGTCAGCTAATGCTAGATACATAGTTTTAGTTCATGAAGTGAATTACTCATGGAAACTTAGAATCTTTGAAAAAACAATACAGTAGCCACAAAATTATCCATGAACCTAGTTTTTACTCAACATAAGTTAAATGAAATCTGGCATCACAAATGTTCAGTTAGTAATTGGACGGTTAATCGGTTTTTTATGCCCTGCCTTGCCGTGCGCTACGTGAAACCTGAGAATCAACACGGGCAAGTCTTGCGTCAGATTTTACGTAGCGCGTCCAAAACTTACCTCAGACACTCCACATACTTTGTGGCTGAACGCTGGACTATCAATGCACCATCACCATACACATCTCTACCGCTAAACGCGCCGTGGATAATATCGAATTTAATATGCTGCAACCGCTGCGCAATGTCACTTACCGTCGCAGCAGATAGCGGCAACATGTTTGGGTAACTCCACATAAAGGATACAGAATCTCCACCTGGTGCAACCTGAATGATATCGCCAGACAGCAGCACACCCTTCCCTTTAGCATAATGAAGCACGGTTCCCCCGCTGAAATGTCCCCCCAGACGGATGAGTTGGATTTCTTCATCAAGTCTGTATGTGTCACCCTGCCAAAGTTGTATATGTGGGCTGTCTCTGACAATCCATTGCCGATCGTCAGCATGCAGATAAATTGGTGCGTCAAACGCCTCCGCCCAATCTTGCATCGTGCTGTAATAATGTGGGTGTGAAATCGCGACCGATTTGAGCCCACCCAGCGCTGAAATAAGTGTTCGGGTCGCATCATCAAGATTCGCAATGCAATCCCACAGAATATTGCCCGCTGGAGTCATTACCAGGAATGCTCGTTGGCCAATGGCAAATGCAGGTACGCTTTCCAGTGTCAACAATGTGGGCGAAAGCTGCTGCCATTGATTGCTATGGTTTGCGTGTAAGGTTTCCGGAGAAATCCATTCCTGACCAGAAACGGGAACAAATTGTCTTTCATCTTCACAAATTGTGCATCGTTCAGGGGGGCCACATTTAACTGAATAAGAGGTACCGCAGGCTTTGCAGAGAATGTTCACCATCATATTCCTTTGTTTTCCAGAAGTGATGCAGTAAATCTAATAGCAAAAACCGACCCTTGGGCCGGTTTCTGAAAATAAAATGATAATTACAGCGGTGATGTCGTCACGGCCACGTGGGTCTGACGGCGATAACCCACAGCCCCCATGGCGCCAGCAACTACGCCCATGACAATAAGCATAAAGAAGCTGTACCAACTGGCTTTGGCGGCGGCAGCTGCTGCTTTATCAGCCGCCTCGCGCGCTTTTTGCGCAGTCTCTTTTTTCAACTCCTCATATTTTTGACGAGCCGCCTGATAATTCTGCTCTGCCTGATTAACCATTTGCTCAGCCTCGGCATCACTTTTACCGGTTCGTGCAATGATTATATTTTTAAGTGCCTGACGATCTGCCGCTTCAAACGTTGCACTGTTTCTATCGGTAAGGCCCTTTATAAATTGAGTGATATCTCCGCCCTGATTCACCTGATTTTGTGCCATTTTCCCCTCATTACGTGCATTTTGCTCGAGGGCTTCAGGTTGCAATTCGGGTTTACCGGTCTGTCTTAATGTCAGCTCCAGTTGATTTTGAAAGTCATCGAGATTGATATTATTTTCATCCATTTTCTCTTTTGCTGTTTGCACAACTGACGGTGCGACAGATTTAATCCCGCTACCCACAGCCTGCATTCCTGATCCAACAATATTTAACGCACCGGTTGTCGCACTATTGGCTAACATCAGCAGAAACGTTGTACAGATAAGTGTGTTTACGCCAAAAACGAGTACACCATGCACTGCGCCGTGACGGTAAGCGAGCCAACCACCGATAAAACCGCCTACTGCAGCGGAAATTATCATGCTAATTCCCGTCCAGATAGCCGCGCCAGTCGCCAGCCCATTGAGTGGATTTTCCTCCTGGAGCGGATCAACCGTGGTTGCGCCAATCGCCGAACCCAGAATAATGAGAAGTAAATAGACAACAATGGAGATAACGACACCCGCGAAGACAGCGCTCCAAGATATTTTTTTAAAAGCAGAAGTGCTCACCGTCGGATAAAGAGTATCGTATTCTCTCTCTTCAATATGTTGATAATTAGCCATTTCAATCTCCACTATTGCGTTAATTCAGGTACATTCAGGTCATGACTTATAAAACCAACGATCAATTTAAGCGTAGCCTTGATTGAAATAATTGAATGCATAATTAATCTAATAGGAATTTTCAACCATGGAGACGGATTTTCGTATCTGAGATAAATTCAGCACTCCAAAATTCTGGGGGCCCAGAATGGAATCACTGATAAATCTGAATTAATGAAATTTGCAACGCAACTCTCTTACACAGACTATTATTTATATTCACTACATAAGGAGCCCGGTATGACTTCAGGAAATAACACAAAGCTACATTACCCTCGTCCACCATTTGTTGAACAACCTCAGCAAATGCCTGGGTTGGCCTCGGAAATGAAGCCATTACCGGATCATGGAGAAACCAGTTATATCGGTTCGGGTAAACTTGCCGGTAAAAAAGCGCTGATCACCGGCGGAGATTCAGGAATTGGTCGGGCAGTGGCTATTGCTTACGCCAGAGAAGGCGCCGATGTTGCCATTGGTTATTTACCTCAAGAAGAATCGGATGCTGCAGCTGTTATCGCCCTGATTCAGGCTGAGGGACGTAAGGCTGTCGCCATCCCAGGGGATATTCGCGTGGAGTCTTTTTGTGACACGCTGATTGAGCACGCAGTCAATGCCTTAGGTGGGTTGGATATTCTGGTGAATAATGCCGGCAGACAGCAATACTGCGATGCCATTGAGGATCTCACTACCGCTGATTTTGATGCCACGTTTAAAACCAACGTTTATGCCCCCTTCTGGATAACTCGCGCTGCTGTGCCCCATTTGGCAGAAGGTGCGGTGATTATTAATACCTCTTCCGTACAGGCTTTTAAACCCAGCGAAATTCTACTGGACTATGCACAGACTAAAGCCTGCAACGTAGCATTCACAAAATCATTAGCAAAACAACTCGGCCCCCGCGGGATCCGCGTCAATGCGGTAGCGCCTGGCCCTTATTGGACACCGTTGCAGTCCAGTGGCGGTCAGCCCCAGGAGAAGGTTCAGCACTTTGGTGAAGACACGCCATTAGGCAGACCCGGTCAGCCTGTTGAGATTGCGCCGTTATATGTTCTACTGGCATCCGACAGTTGTTCATATGCTTCCGGGCAGGTGTGGTGTTCTGATGGCGGAACAGGCGTAGCATAAAAAAAAGCCTCTGTGAAAACAGAGGCTTAATTTATTTCGCTAATATCAACGCGTTAAAAGCTTCTCAGCCGTCTCTTTCACGCTCGCCAGCAGAACTTTGACATCTTCCAGGCAAACGGTCGGGTTCAGCAGTGTCAGTTTCAGGCACGTCACACCGTCAGCTTCTGTGACACCGACGTTAGCCGCGCCGGATGCCAGCAGCACGTCACCGATACGCTGGTTGAGCAACGCAACAAACGCAGCATCTCCCGCTTCCGGGCGGAAACGGAACAACACGCTGGCCAGCTGTGGCTGCATAACCAGTTCCAGGTGCGGCTGTGCGGAAACAAATTCTGCGACCTGCTGCGCCAGAGTTACACCGTTATCAATGATTTCGGCATACTGCTTTTTACCCAGCGCTTCAAGGCCCATCCACAGTTTCAGCGCATCGAAACGACGGGTCGTTTGCAGAGATTTGGACACCAGGTTTGGCACGCCCTGCTCTTCATCAAAGTCAGAGTTCAGGTACGCTGCCTGGTAACGCATCAGTTCATAATGACGCGCATCTTTCAGTAAGAAAGCGCCACAGCTGATGGTCTGGAAGAACTGCTTATGGAAATCAAGCGTGACAGAGTCAGCGGATTCGAGGCCGTTCAGGTAGTGACGGTATTTCTCAGAGAGCAGCAGCGCCCCGCCCCACGCGGCATCCACGTGGACCCAGATATTCTCGGCCGCAGCCAGCTCCGTGATCTCGACCAGCGGATCGATAGCACCGGCGTCGGTGGTTCCCGCCGTAGCGACGATCGCCATCACCTGCTCGCCATTGGCCTTCGCCTGGGCCAGTTTGGCTTTCAGGTCGGCCATGTCCATGCGAGAATATACGTCGGTTTTCACCTGAGTCACTGAGCGATAACCCAGGCCCATCAGCGCCATATTCTTCTGCACAGAGAAGTGTGCGCTTTCAGAGCAGAACACTTTGATCTTACTGAGATCGCCGGTCAAACCATTCTGCTGAATGGAATGCCCCTGACGAGCAAAGAAAGCGTCGCGCGCCAGCATTAACCCCATCAGGTTGCTCTGGGTGCCACCGCTGGTAAAGACGCCTGCATCGCCAGCCGGATAACCTACCTGTTCGCGCAGCCATTCGATCAGCTTCATCTCAATGATGGTGGCTGACGGGCTTTGATCCCAGGAGTCCATGCTCTGGTTGGTGGCGTTGATCAGCACTTCTGCAGCCTGGCTGATGACCAGGCTCGGGCAGTGCAGATGCGCCACACACTGCGCGTGATGCACAGAAAGGCTATCCTTCAGGAAGTACTCAACAGCACGCGCAATAGTGGCCTGGTTACCCAGGCCCTCTGCGGTGAAGTTCAGATGAATACGCTCGCGCAGCTCGTCAACGGTTTTACCCTGATACATCTCAGGTTGTTTTAACCATTCAACGACCGCTTTGCTGCTTTGCTCGATGGCATCCTGGTAGGCGGCGATGCTTTGCGCCGAACCGGACAGAATCGGGTTATTATCTGACACGTTCATTAACTCCGATTAAACCGGCTTCACGCCAGCGCCCAGCAAGGCGTTTTCAAATTTATCGAGGAAAATTTCCAGCTCAGCATTGGTGATCAGCAGAGACGGCAGCAGACGAAGTACGCAACCGTTACGACCGCCACGCTCCAGAATCAGGCCAGACTCAAAGCATTTTTTCTGCAACAGCGCAGAGAGCTCGCCATCTGCCGGGTAGCAACCCATGTGATCTTTCGCTTCGTTCGGCTTCACAATTTCCAGACCGATCATCAGACCCAGACCGCGAACGTGGCCGATGACCGGGTAACGTTTTTGCAGCTCGGCCAGTTTGCCTTTCAGCCACTCGCCTTGAGCGGCGACTTTGTCAGCAATGTTGTCGTCTTTCAGGATTTTCAGCGTGGTCAGGCCCGTGGCCATTGCCAGCTGGTTACCACGGAAAGTGCCCGTATGGTGACCCGGTGCCCAGGCGTCGAACTGCTTCTTGATACCCAGAACAGCCAGCGGCAGACCGCCACCGACAGCTTTAGACATCACGATGATGTCTGGCTCAATACCCGCATGTTCGAAGGCAAATAGTTTACCGGTACGTGCAAAGCCCGCCTGTACTTCATCGATAATCAGCAGAATGCCGTGTTCCTGGGTAACTTTACGAATGCGTTGCAGCCACTCGACCGGAGCCGGGTTAACACCGCCCTCGCCCTGCACCGCTTCGAGGATCACCGCAGCCGGTTTACGCACGCCGCTTTCTACGTCGTTGATCAGGTTTTCGAAGTAGTACGTCAGCGCTTTAACACCCGCGTCGCCGCCAATACCCAGCGGGCAGCGGTACTGATGCGGATACGGCATAAACTGCACTTCCGGCATCATGTTGGATACGGCTTCTTTCGGTGACAGGTTACCGGTGACTGAAAGCGCGCCATGCGTCATCCCGTGGTAACCGCCAGAGAAGCTGATAATGCTGGAACGACCGGTCACTTTTTTCGCCAACTTAAGTGCAGCTTCTACGGCGTCAGCGCCGGAAGGGCCGGTAAATTGCAGGCAGTACTCTTTGCCCTGACCCGGCAATAAAGAGAGTAAATAAGATGAAAATTCATCTTTTAAAGGTGTGGTAAGGTCAAGCGTATGTAACGGTAAGCCGCTGCTGATGACACTTTGAATGCTTTGAAGCACGTCAGGATGATTATGACCCAGCGCCAGGGTGCCAGCGCCTGCCAGACAATCAAGATATTGATTATTTTCAACGTCGGTGATCCAAACGCCCTGCGCTTTGGCAATCGCCAGCGGCAGTTTACGTGGATAACTTCGAACGTTGGATTCAAACTCAGCTTGTCTTGCTAAAAAGGTATCATTGCTTTGTGGTAATGAATTAGCACTTAAAGTATCAATACGGACTTTATCCGTCATCATATCACTCCCACAACCTCGGGTATTAATAACGCCGGGTTGAATTAAGGTTAAAGGGACTGCCTGTAAAAAAACGCGGCTAATATAAGTGGTTTTAGCGTAGGACTCAATCATTTATTTTAGCGATGTTTTTATTAGGATTTTTCCCTTCTGAATCAGTATGTAACGTGGGGTTCTGCTGTTCGCATACTTTAAAAATCGTTACCATTTCAGGCAAAATGTAACTGATGAACAAAACACGCACAACGTCATGTAAACCATCACATTGTCATGGCTTTATGCTTTCTTTACACATTTTTACTATTAATAACGTTCAGGAATTGCTGATAAGGCATTCTTTTTAACTGGTTTATCGATAAATATAATAAAAACATCGATCCTAAAAGATAAATCACTTACTATGGCGCGCTTATTTGCACTACACGCTAATAAATGAACTAATGCGCATCACACCGGTAACGCGTAAGAGGCATACACGTTATCGACAACGGGATGTATATCCTGGGTTGTCACCAGAAATGTTCGCGGGCGGACATTTCGTAAGGCGAAGTCACTTCCCTTATGCCGAGAATGAAAATTTTCTAGCCATCTTTTATGGCGCCCTGATATGAGATTGTTATGACACGCATTTATCCACAATTCGTCGTTGCCAAATTTGGCGGTACCAGCGTTGCTGACTTTGACGCGATGAATCGCAGTGCCAGTATTGTTCTTGCAGATGAACAGGTACGCCTGGTCGTATTGTCTGCCTCCGCCGGTGTCACTAATCTGTTAGTCGAGCTTTCTGAAGGTCTGGAAAGCGGCGACCGTATGGATAAAATCGATACTCTTCGTACCATCCAGTACAACATTATTTCCCGCCTAAAACAGCCAACGGTTATCAGTAAAGAAATAGATCAACTGCTTGATAATATTGCTCGTCTTGCTGAAACCGCGCAGGCAACGCCATCGGCTGCATTAAGCGATGAATTGGTGAGCCACGGCGAACTGATGTCGAGCCTGCTGTTTGCTGAAGTGCTTCGCGAACGCGAGGCCCAGGCTGAATGGTTTGACGCGCGCAAAGTGATTCGCACCAACGACGTTTACGGTTGTGCGGAACCGGAACTTAGCCAGGTCGCCGAACAGGTGGAAATGCACCTGCGTCCGCGTATCGAACAGGCCATCGTGATCACTCAGGGCTTTATCGGTAGCGATCACGCCGGGCATACCACGACGCTGGGGCGCGGCGGCAGCGACTACACCGCATCCCTGCTGGGCGAAGCGCTACAGGCATCACGCGTCGATATCTGGACAGATGTTGCGGGTATCTACACCACTGACCCTCGCGTTGTGCAGCAAGCCCAGCGTATCGACCACATCTCGTTCGCTGAAGCCAGCGATATGGCCGCCTTTGGGGCGAAAGTGCTGCACCCGGCAACGCTGTTGCCCGCGATGCGCAAGAATATACCGGTATTTGTCGGTTGCAGTAAAAATACCGCTGCAGGCGGCACGTTGGTGCGTCGTGAAACCGAGAATCCGCCGCTTTATCGTGCGATTGCCGTTCGCCGTAAGCAAACCTTGTTAAGGCTGCACAGTCTTCACGCGCAGCCAGCCTATGCCTTTTTTGCTGAGATGTTCGCTATTCTGGCACAGCATCAGGTGGATATTGATCTGGTTACGACCTCGGAAAGCAGCATCGCGCTGGCACTCGATCCCACCTGCGCGACATCCGGGGAAGATCACACCTTGACCACGTCACTGCTGACGGCGCTCTCCTCCCACTGTCGGGTTGAGATTGAAACCGGGCTGGCGCTGGTGACGCTGATTGGTAATCAGCTTCATCAGGGGACAGGGGTGTGTCGTGATGCCTTCGCCGAACTGGACGAACATGCGGTACGCATGATTTGTCACGGCGCATCCAATAATAATCTCAGCTTCCTGTTGCCGGGCGACACTGCCGATAGCGCCGTCGTTGCATTACACCGCAGGCTGTTCGAGTAAGCGAAATCAGGGGCGTTTCGCGCCCCTTTTCATTTCATTGCTGCAGTGCCCGCTTTCTTGTACCCTTCCCGCTTCTTTGCGCACACTTTATCGGATATTCATGACCGCTCAACATTCGAAAGATCCTTTGCACGGCGTTACGCTGGAGATGCAAATTAATGCCCTGGTGGCTCGCTACGGTTGGGAAAAACTGGGCAAACTGGTAAACATTAACTGTTTTAAGAATGACCCTGGCGTGAAATCCAGCCTCAAGTTTTTACGCCGCACGCCGTGGGCGCGAGCGGAAGTTGAAGCGCTCTATCTTGATTCCCTTGAAGACGATGAACCTCAGGACGGCGGATTTAACCCGTGGTTGCAGGGGCGTGACGATAAGATCTGATTCCCTTCCCCTGCAAATCGTAAGAGAATATCGCCTCTCAAGGGACTAGTAGAAAACGGGCGTTTATGATCATCTCTTTGCGGGGCGTCTCCCCGGTCACTCAGGTTAAAAAACTAGGCACGCTGGTTGCCGCGGCATTACTTGTTGTCAGTTGTTCGTCTAAGCCACCGAGTTCACTTGTTACATCGCCAGGCAACACATCAAAGCCCGCCGGTAAAACGCAGCAGAGTAATGAACCGATGCGCGGTATCTGGCTGGCCACGGTCTCGCGGCTCGACTGGCCGCCAGTTAACTCAGTCAATATCAGCAGCCCCGCCATTCGCATCAATAAACAGAAAGAAGCGCTGACGGCAAAGCTCGATAACCTGAAACAACTCGGTATCAATACCGTATTTTTCCAGGTAAAACCCGATGGCACCGCCCTGTGGGATTCCAAAATTTTGCCGTGGTCCGATACCTTAACCGGCAAGATTGGCGAGAACCCCGGGTACGATCCATTGCAGTTTATGCTGGATGAAGCCCATAAGCGCGGCATGAAAGTACATGCCTGGTTTAACCCGTACCGGGTGACAACCAACACCAAACCATCAACGGTAGCTGAGCTGAATCGCACGCTCTCACAGCAGCCCGCCAGTATTTTTGTCCTGCATCGCGACTGGATCCGCACATCAAGCGATCGCTTCGTCCTTGACCCCGGAATCCCGGAAGCGCGCGACTGGATAACCAGTGTTGTGGCGGAAGTGGTGGCAAAATATCCGGTCGATGGCGTGCAGTTTGATGACTACTTCTATACCGAAACGCCCGGCTCAACGCTTAACGATAACCAGACCTGGCGGCAGTATGGCCAGCAATATGCGTCAAAAGCCGACTGGCGACGCCATAACACGCAACAGCTTATCGAGCAGGTTTCACGCACCATTAAGCAGCTGAAGCCCGACGTCGAGTTTGGCGTCAGCCCGGCAGGCGTCTGGCGTAACCGCTCGCACGATCCTTTAGGGTCAGATACGCGCGGTGCGGCCGCCTACGATGAGTCTTATGCCGATACTCGTCTTTGGGTGCAACAGGGCTTGCTGGACTACATTGCCCCGCAGCTCTACTGGCCATTTGCCCGCGATGCCGCGCGCTATGATGTGCTGGCGAAATGGTGGGCGGATGTGGTGAAACCGACCAAAACGCGGCTGTATATTGGCGTGGCGCTGTATAAAGTGGGCGAACCGTCGAAAAAAGAACCTGACTGGGCGGTGAATGGCGGTGTACCCGAGCTGAGTAAGCAGATCGATCTCAATGAATCAATCCCGGAAATCAACGGGACGATTCTGTTCCGCGAAGATAATCTCAATCAACCGCAAACCCGCCAGGCGGTGAATTATCTGAAAACCCGCTGGGGCCATTAATCCCGCCTTTTGTGCGCGACGCAAACCCGGCGTCGCGCACCTCATCTGCTATGCTTACCCTGACATTCTTTACTGGAGAACGGATATGGGACTGTTTAACTTCGTGAAAGAAGCAGGTGAAAAACTGTGGGACAAACTGACGGATTCGCATCAGGACCAGGGCGAAAAAGTTACCGAGCATTTAAAGAAACTCAATATTCCGGGTGCGGATAAAGTTCAGGTGACGGTCGTCGACGGGAAAGCCAGCGTCACCGGTGATGGGCTAACCCAGGAAGAGAAAGAGAAAATTCAGGTCGCCGTCGGTAACGTTGCCGGCGTCAGTGAAGTTGAGAATAACATCACCGCTGCCGATAGCGCGGATGAAGCCACCTACTACACCGTGAAGTCCGGCGATACGCTGAGCGCGATTTCCAAAAATGTGTACGGTAATGCCAATCTGTACAACAAAATCTTTGAAGCCAACCGCCCGATGCTTTCTCATCCGGATAAAATTTATCCCGGCCAGACTTTACGCATTCCTAAAGCCTGATAACAGCACGCTTGCTGGAAGTCATTCCGGTAAGCGTTCCCCCCTCGTTGTATTCACAGAAAAAATATCGTATAAAACCTCCTGTCCGAGGGGTGTCCAGTAATGGGCTGAGATGGCGCAAGCCGAACCCTTAGAACCTGATCTGGGTCATGCCAGCGAAGGGACGGGTTAGCCATCTATTTACACAGCCAATTCCTGTTCTTCCCTCATTGCGCCCGGATCTCCATTTATTGACTGGAGGTCCTATGTCTTTACCCCTGTTTGAAACCGGTCTTTATGGACGCCTTCGTATGCTGGCGGATCACCACTGGCACGATTACGTCGCGCACGAATTTGTCCAGCAGTTGGGTGATGGCACCCTGCCTGAACCTGCGTTCCGCCGATACCTCACCCAGGATTACCTGTTTTTAGTTCATTTCGCCCGCGCCTACGCACTGCTGGTGAGCAAACTGCAAAACCTACCGGAGATGCGCACGGCGACGACATCACTGAATGCCATTCTCAATGAACTGCCGCTACATATCAGCTACTGCCAGCAATGGGGATTAACGGAGTCCGACGTTACGCAGGTCGAAGAAGCCGCCGAAACGGTGAACTACACCCGTTACGTGCTGGATGTGGGGCATTCTGGCGATGTGCTTGATCTGCTCACCGCACTGATGCCGTGCGTGGCAGGCTATGCGGAAATAGGCCTGCGCCTGCTCAACGATCCGGCGACCGTCTTTGAGGGTAATCCTTACGCGCCGTGGATCCGGAACTATGGTGATGAGGACTATCTGGCAGGCGTACAAGCCTCTCTGACGCTATTTGAAAATCTGGCGGCCCAGCGCGGGGGAGAAAGCCGTATCGCTGAACTTTCATCTATCTTCACCACCGCCACCCGGCTGGAAAGCGCGTTCTGGCAAATGGGGTTGAACGCGAAATCATGAAGTCAGTGAATGAATCCCCCGCGATCAGGCTGACAGATCTTACGCTGCGTTATGGCAAAAAGACAATATTCGAGAACCTGAACGTGACTCTCCCGGCAGGGCATTTTGTCTCCTTGCTGGGTGGGTAAAACCAGCCTGCTGCGCATTGTCGCCGGGCTGGCCGCACCCACATCGGGTAGCGTGACGGATGAAAATGGTCGCCCGCTTGCAGGCCGAATCGCCTGGATGGGGCAACGCGATCTGCTCTATCCGTGGTTAACCATTGAAGAGAATGTTTGCCTGGGTGCACGTTTACGCGGAGAAAAAGCCGATCGCGAATGGGCGCAAGAGCTGCTTGAGCGTGTTGGGCTAAGCAGTTATGGCCACGCCCTTCCGCAGACGTTATCCGGCGGGATGCGCCAGCGCGCCGCCATCGCCCGAACTCTCTACGAACAGCAGCCTATTGTCCTGATGGATGAGCCATTTTCCGCGCTGGACGCGATTACCCGCGCCACGATTCAAGCGCTGGCGGCGGAACTGCTGGCTGACCGTACCGTGTTACTGATCACACACGACCCCGTAGAGGCCTGCCGCCTGAGTCATCACATTCTGGTTCTGGCGAAACATCCTGGCGGCATCGATGCCTCCCACGTAATGGCTGGCCTACCGCCACGCGAGCTTGACGATCCTCTGGTTATCCAGAGCCAACGTGAGCTTATGCAACAACTCATTCGGGGGGCACAATGATTTTCTTATCACGTATCTGGCGTGGGATGACGCTGTTTGCAGGCTTAGTGGGGTTATGGTGGCTGGCGACGCTCGGCTCTATCCCGTCATTCCTGCTGCCCTCACCCACGGCGGTCGTTCAGGCCCTGCACGACAATGGTCGTTACCTCGGCTGGCACACGTTGATCACCCTATCGGAAATCGCCAGTGGCCTGGTGATTGGTGTACTGCTTGGAGCGATTCTGGCGCTGTGCATGGTCTTTTCTCCCCGTCTTCAGCGCTGGGTAATGCCGGTGGTATTAACCAGCCAGGCGATCCCGGTCTTCGCCCTCGCTCCGCTACTGGTGCTGTGGTTTGGGTTTGGTATGAGCGCTAAGGTCACCATGGCGGTGTTGATTATCTTCTTCCCGGTCACCTCGGCGCTGTTTGACGGTTTGCGCCGGGTGAGTGGCGATTATCTCGACCTGGCCCGCACCATGGGAGCGTCACGCTGGGCGCTGCTTCGTCATGTGCAGTTAATGGCTGCCCTACCTGCCTTTGGTTCCGGCCTGCGCATGGCGGCAGCCGTTGCGCCCATCGGCGCCATCATTGGCGAATGGGTTGGTTCGGCGGAAGGTTTGGGTTACGTGATGCTCAACGCCAACGCGCGCATGCAGAGTGATATCTGTTTCGCCGCCCTTCTGATACTCGTTTTGATGACCATCTCGCTGTGGATGATCATCGATGCCCTGTTACATCGCCTGATTTATTGGGTTCCGGATAACCATTGAGAAAACTACGATGACAACAAAAATGCTAAAACCTGCTCTCTCTGCGCTGATTATTGCCAGCACCCTTTCGCCAAACGCCTGGGCACTGGAGAAAGTCACACTGGTACTGGACTGGTATATTAACCCGGACCACGCCCCCGTGATGGTGGCACAGCAAATCGGGGCATTTAAAGATGAAGGCCTCGACGTCACGATTATCCCGCCTTCCGATCCGGCGCTTCCTCCGCGCCTGGTGGCGGCAAAACAGGCGGATCTGGCGATCACCTATCAACCGCAGCTGCACTTCTTTGCCGACCAGGGCTTACCGCTAATGCGGGTGGGCACACTCATTAATACGCCGCTGAATACAGTGATTGCGCTGGATAAAAATATTAAATCACCTGCTGATTTAAAAGGGAAAAGCGTGGGCTATTCCGTCAGTGGCATCGAGCAGGCTACACTGGCTACCATGCTGAAACATAGCAATACGCCAGCGGATGCGGTGAAACTTATCAACGTTAACTTCCAGCTAACCAGTGCCCTGCTGACCGGAAAAGTGGACGCGGTGATTGGCGGCTATCGCAACATCGAAGCGCTGGAGATTCAACTTCAGGGGAAAGAACCAGTGGTGTTTAACGTCGAGGATTACGGCGTACCCGCCTACGATGAACTGATTCTGGTGGCGAATAAAGACGCGGCTGAAGAACCGAAGATTAAAAAATTCCTCGCAGCATTGAAAAAAGGCAGCAACTACCTGCATGCTCATCCACAGGAAAGCTGGAAAACGTTCGCCGGCCTGCATCCTGAGCTGAATACCGAACTGAATCAGCAGGCATGGATGAAAACGCTGCCGCTCTTTGCGCAAGATCCGGCAAAGCTGGATAAAGCCCGCTATGAGCATTACGAGCAGTTTTTATTTGATAACAAGCTCATCAAAAAAATAACCCCGGTGGAGCAATACGCCACCGGGGTTATGTGAGCCGTACATCAGATTGCTAACGAAGTGCGCTTTGTTATTGCCGGATGCGGCGTAACCGCCTTATCCGGCCTACAAAATAGCGCTAATTCAAAATAGCGCAGAATTCTTGTAGGCCGGATAAGCGCAGCGCATCAGGTAATTTTACAGCGCCATATCGTGCTGCGGAGACGCTTCCGGCTGCGGCTGTGCTGCCTTAGACGTGACATTGTCACTTTCTTCAGCATTCATTTGAATGACCGGAGGCTTAACCAGTTGCAGCGTCGCAGCGGTATCGTCCCATACCTGTTGCGTCAACGCGCTGTTACCGTTCAGTTCCTGGCCATAGCTTGGCACGATCGCGCGGATTTTGCTCTGCCATTGTTCCGAACTGAACTGTTCCGGGAACATTTTCTTGATCACGTTCAGGGTGATAGGTGCAGCGGTCGATGCGCCCGGAGACGCGCCCAGCAACGCAGAAATGGTACGCTGTTGGTCAACAACCACTTCCGTACCCAGCTTCAGTACGCCGCCTTTGTCTTCATCTTTCTTAATGATCTGCACGCGCTGCCCCGCCTGAATCAGTTTCCAGTCTTCTTTACGCGCCTGCGGATAGTACTCTTTCAGCGCGGCAAAACGGTCGTCATCGCTCAGCATAACCTGGCTAATCAGGTATTTGACGAGGTCAAAGTTATCCAGTCCCACGTGCGTCATCGGCATCACGTTGCTGGTTGTCGTAGTGCTCAGCAAATCGAAGAACGAGCCATTTTTAAGGAACTTGGTGGAGAACGTCGCAAACGGCCCAAACAGCACCACACGTTTACCGTCGATGAAACGCGCATCAATGTGCGGTACAGACATCGGCGGCGCGCCAACGGACGCCTGGCCATAGACCTTCTGCAAATGCGCTTTGGTGATAGCCGGGTTTTCCGTCATCAGGAAAGATCCGCCAACCGGGAACCCTGCATAATTATCAGCCTCAGGGATACCGGTTTTTTGCAGTAATTTCAGCGCCCCACCGCCTGCACCGATAAACACATATTTGGCGTCAATCGCGTGCTCTTTACCGTTATTCACATCTTTAATTGTCACGTGCCAGGAGTTATCGCCATTGCGTTTAAACTCCGTCACTTCAGACGAGGTTTGCAAAGAGAAATTCGGGCTTTTTTTCAGGCTGCCGATCAGCTGTCGGGTAATTTCACCGTAGTTCACATCGGTACCGGCGGGTGTCCAGGTCGCGGCCACTTTTTGCTGCGGATCGCGGCCTTGCATAACCAGCGGAGCCCATTGCTGAATTTGCTGGTGATCGGTGGAGAATTTCATCCCCTGGAACAACGTGGTTTTTTGCAGCGCATCATAGCGCTTTTGCAAATAATTAACGTTGGTGTCGCCCCAGACAAAACTCATATGCGGCGTGGAATTAATAAAGGAGTGCGGCTCACGTAAAATGCCACGTTTCACCTGCGCCGTCCAGAATTGACGCGAGATCATAAACTGCTCGTTAATATCCAGCGCTTTGCTGACATCAATCGAACCATCCGCACGTTCAGGCGTGTAGTTCAGCTCCATATTCGCGGAGTGACCCGTACCGGCGTTATTCCAGCCATTGGAAGATTCCAGGGCCACGCCGTCGAGTTTCTCGACCATGACCTGCTTCCAGTCTGGCTGCAACTCCTGGAGCCACGTGCCCAGAGAGGCACTCATAATACCGCCGCCAATCAGCAGAAAATCGGTTTTTTGTGAGGTTTCAGAATTAGCCCAGGTTGCCGAACTGACAAACAGCGCCACAGAGGTGAGTGAGATAATTGTCTTTTTAATTGCAGGCATAATAGTAATTTCACATAGCATTGATGAAACATGAATAAATATAGTAAAGCATTTTTACGTTATTTTAAAATATCTACAACATTTTTAGCACTATTATATAATTACAGGTTTATTTAGTTATGTAATTAAATAAATTGGCATTAATATTGGTTGGGTAATTTAGAGATGAGGACGTCGCGAGATTCCCTCGTTCCTGTCGAACGAGGGAGTGAACCAGGAGGCTTTACCAGGAGAAGTCCTGGACTAACGATAAGTCCCAGGCGGTGGCAAACAGTGAAATGAAGATGATCAGGTTCACTGCGGTTTCGATTCTTTTTTCCATTTTGATTCTCCTTATGCCGGTTATGACTATCTAACACGGAAAACCTTAATGATTTCTTAATGCTACGTGACCATCATAAGCCGAACGTAACAGGTTATGAATACGAGTATGCCAATAAAAAACGGCTGCGTCCCCCTATTTTACTTTTGCACACTATGTGAGCTGATAATGCTTATCCGCCGTCAGTTTTGCCGGGATCACGGTTTCATCGTTCATTTGCAGAAGCTCTATCTCAATCGCGTTGCAGATAGCGTCCAGCGGCAGATCGTTATCTTCCATACCAAACGGTTCTTCCAGCTCTTCCGCCAGCGTATCCAGCGCGATAAACGTATACGAGATCAACACCGACACAAACGGCGTCATATAGTGCAAATCGACAACCAGCGCGAACGGCAGCATGATGCAAAACAGATAAACGGTGCGGTGCAGAATCAGCGAATAGGCAAAAGGCACTGGCGTATTGGCGATACGCTCACATCCGGCCAGTACGCCCGACATATCATTAAGCCGGTTATTCAGGCTGTGAAACAGAATGTCCGACAGTTTACCTTCACGGCGACGAACGGCCAGCCACTCTCCCATCATGAGAAGAATACGGTTTGCAGGTGTTTGAACGGCCAGAACCTGTGCCAGCTGTTTGTCATCAAGATAGTTCGCTAGCACCGCTTCCGCTGGCTGGCGGCGTAATGACAAGCGCAGGCTGTGAACAAACGCGATTTGCAGCCGGGTAAAATCCGCAATATTGGGTTCGTCGTGAAGCGTATTTTTGACTTCCCGCAGCAAGGAGCGTGAAGCAATCATCAATTGCCCCCACAGCAACCGCGCTTCGACATAACGGGCGTAGCAGGCGTTATTTCTGAAGCCCAGGAAGATAGCAATGGCGACACCAAGAATACTGAATGGCGCGACAGTGAGCTTGATACCCAGCGAGGTGTACCACGGCAAAATCGCAATCACCACAATGGAGAGCAAGAAATTAAGTAGCAAGCGAGAGTAAATCTTGGGGAGCACCGAACCGTGCCAGACAAGAATGCGAGGCAGCCAGTGTTGATGAGGACGCGCGATCATAGAGTTATCGATTAAGTTAAAAACTTGTTTATTAAACGTGATTGCGATCACATATTCAAGCAGTTTGCTCGGCTGTCGCGTATAATCATTCTCCTTCCACTCCTGCTAAAAATGTTAATGCACGATGCTTCGGTATGGATTAAAGAAAGAGATATTATGTATGTTGTAACTAATTAGGGTACATAAAAAACCCGGCCATCGCCGGGTCTGGTTATCATGCCATTAGCACAAAGGCTGAACGGCTTTACGCATTCCCTGAAGCAGAATCGCGTCGAGATCCAGTGATACCTGCTCAACGAGACCGACAACCTGAGTCAGGTCTTGTTCCCAATGCTCACTCACAGAAAGTACGGCTTTGACCAGCTCACTGGTGCTGATCAACTGATCACGATGCTGCGCCCACAGGTGCTGATAACGTTCAATCCAGTGCGCATCATCCTGCACCGGATATGTTTCACCGTTACGCTCTGCGCGATAGAACGCAATCAGGGCCGCCAGGGCGAAAGTTAGACGTGCAGGCAGTTTGCCAGTCGCCTTCTGCCCTGCCAGCAGCTGCGGCAGAATACGGGTACGGAATTTTGTCATTCCGTTCAAAGCAATAGAAAGCAGCTGATGCTTGATATACGGGTTACGGAAACGCCCCGTTACCGCGCTGGCGAAAGACTCCAGCTCATCGCGCGGTAAATCGAGCACCGGGATAATCTCGTCATAAATCGCCTTCTCAACGAATGCGCAAATTTCCGCATCATTCATCGCCTCACCGACCGTATCGAGCCCGGCCTGGTAGGCAACCGGAACCAGCGCTGTGTGCGCCCCGTTCAGAATCGCAACTTTACGCTCTTTGTACGGTTTGATGTCGTCAACAATCAGAACGTTGAGCGACAATTTGTCGAGACGCAGTTCGCTGGCGAGCGATTTCGGGCCCTGAATGACGAACAGGTAGAAGTGCTCTGCGGTATCGAGGAAGCCGTCTTTGTAACCCAGTTCCGCTTCAATAGTCGCCGCTTCATCGCGTGGATAACCAGTAACAATACGGTCAACCAGGGTGGAACAGAAGGTGTTGGACTCATTCAGCCAGGTCACGAATTCCACCGGCAGCGCCCACTCCTGTGCGTAACGCAGCACCAGTTCATGCAGCGCGTCACCGTTATAGTCAATCAGTTCGCAAGGAATGATTACCCAGCCTTTATCCGCCGCGCCGTTAAAATGCGTGTAGCGCTCAAACAGCAGACGGGTCAGTTTAGCCGGATAGCTTACGGCTGGCGCATCATCAAATTTATCGCCTGCATGGTAGCTGATACCCGCTTCCGTGGTGTTCGAGAAGACAAAGCGCATGTCCGGGTTGTGTGCCAGTTTCAGGAAAGCGTCGTAATCAGCATAAGCGCTGATTTCACGGTTAACCGAACGAATCAGACGCGCATCACTTACGGCTTCGCCCTGCTCATTCAGGCCACGAATGATGGTCGTGTACAGGCCATCCTGCGTGCTGAGTGACGGCGGAAAATCGCTGGCGATCGGGCGAACAATCACCACACCGGCATTCAGATCGGTGTGTTCGTTCAGCAGGTCGATCTGCCAGTCAACGAATGCGCGCAGGAAGTTACCTTCGCCAAACTGAATGATACGTTCAGGGTACTGCGCACCGGGGAAGTCCTGGCGGTTCAGAGTCTTCACAATCGTTTCCTTTTTAATTAGTCATACAACCTGGTGGAATTGGTGTAATAACTTACCAGATTTTTAGACAATGAAACCCTGTTTTGATCAAAATGTGAGGACTAATTCATAATTCAGAGGAATTTATAGAACACACTGGTCGCGGTTAACTCCCCTGCAGGCATCAGTGCATAACGCGGGATTTCACCCACCTTTTGCCAGCCAGCACGCTGGTAGAACGTCTCCGCCCCGCTTCCCGAAGCGGTATCAAGTACGAGCACATTCTTGCCTGTATCACGCGCCACCGTTTCCAGATGCGCCATCAACTGACTTGCTATACCAAAACGTCGGACATCTTCATGGACCAGCAGCTTGGCAACATCCGCGCGATGCGGCTGGTTCTCGGGTTGATCGATAATAAGCTGGACGGTGCCGACAATCCGCTGCTGCGGATTAAGCGCCGCAAGTAAGATACGTTCATTCGCCGCCACGCTCGCAGCGGTACGTTGCCAGAATGCCCGCGCTTTATCCCGGCTAAAAGGCAGAATAAAGCTCACCGACGCGCCACCTTCTACGCAGTTAATCAGAATGTCAGTCAGGTCGTTGAGATGCAGCAGAATATCGTCACGCGATAGCGTACGTACGGTGAATGACGGGCTCATGAAACTCTCCAGAGTGAATTTCATGCCACTATCGCTGGCAGCGCGTGACGACACAAGAGTTGCCGTCATCGTGTTTACTTATGATTGCGGCTTATTCATTTGAATCACCAGCCAGTGGTGAATGACGCCGACGATATAGTGTTGTTGAGCGTCATCAAGTGGCGTGCCCGTCGGAATATTGTGCCATTTTTCCAGGCAGCCACGGCAGCAGGTCGCCGTGGCGTGCTGGGCGATAAAAACTGGATGCCCGCGCATTGGCGTTTGCTTGCCATCGTTTTTTGGCTGAGCCGGGGCAAGTCGGGATGCAACGAAATCTGCAGCATGACTGTCGATAACATCGGGGCCCTTGTCATAGCAATACTGCCGCTCCTTTACGCCGAGTTTAAAACGGCTGCGAAATGGTGAGCGCGCCAGACGTGTGAACAAATTATCGAGAGGAACCATTAGTACACTGAACGTCCAATCTTTTGCGTTAATCTTTCCAGAACCGCGACGCCCGCCAGTGAGTTACCGGCTTCGTCCAGTTCCGGGCTCCAGACAGCAATCGCCATCTCGTGCGGCACGATCGCCACCACACCGCCACCCACGCCGGATTTTGCCGGCAACCCAACGCGCCAGGCAAATTCACCGGCATTCTGATACATGCCGCTGGTCGCCATAAGGGCGTTAACCTGCCGCGCCTGCATCGGTGAAATAATCGGATGGTGAATATGCGGTGCCCGGCCCTGATTCGCCAGGAACAAAAATGCCCGCGCCAGTTCGTTGCAGCTCATTTTCAGCGCGCAGTAGTGAAAATAGTTTTGCAGCACCGTCGCCACATCATTATGGAAATTACCGAAGGATTTCATCAGCCAGGCGATCGCCGCGTTACGCGCAGAGTGCTCAAACTCAGAACGTGCCACTACCGTATCATAGGTAATATCCGCAACGCCGCACAGGGTGCGGATAATCTCCAGCATACGCATGCGCGGCGCGCTTAAACGCCCTTGCAACATATCGCACACAACCAGGGCACCCGCATTAATGAACGGATTACGCGGAATACCCTGCTCGATTTCCAGCTGTAACAGTGAGTTAAAGGGCTGACCGGAGGGATCTTTCCCGACGCGCTGCCAGATTTCGTCTTCCGAATAGTGGTTCATCGCCACCACCAGACTGAGCACTTTCGAGATGGACTGGATGGAAAAACGTTCGTCGGCATCACCCGCCGAGAAGTGCTGGCCATCCACCGTGCTGATGGCAATCGCCAGCTTGTTACCGCTCACCTGGGCCAGTGCCGGAATATAGTCCGCCACCTTACCTTGCCCAATCAGCGGCCTGACGTCGGCTAAAATCGACGCCAGCATGTCATTATCGATGACCGTAGTCACTTACTACTCCTTGCCCGCAGGCTATTTCCGGCCTGCAAGTATAACAGAGCATGATGGATGAAACATAAGAAAGCCCGCACGAAGCGGGCTGATGAAAAATTGGGTGCGTTGTGGATATGCCTGACACACAAAGCGTGGCGGGGATCGCTCCCCGCCGGTGCTCTTACGCGGACTCGCACGCCGTGAAAACAGCAACCTCCGTTTGGCCAGTTCGGATGTGGACCTCACAGAGATCTTTTCTCATGACCAGCACCGCCACATTGGCGGAAACACAGATGATGACCAGGGCCAGTAACATCCCTTTGTACTGTTTCATAGCGCTCTTTTCCTTGACCTTACGGTCTGTAAGAGGCACTCTACATGTGTCGAGCATATAGGGGGCCTCGGGTTGATTGAAAAATCACTCGGGGCTTTTCTCTATCTGCCATCCTGCAAATGCCTGAGACAGATAGCCTCAAGCACCCACACCCATCTTACGCCGCGCCTTCCCTGTTTACGCGTTGATCGATAATCCTTTGTCGAAATTATCGACGGTCTTTCCACACCGTTTGTACGTTGCAGAATTCATGCAAACCAAAATGCGACAGTTCTCGACCAAATCCGCTTTTCTTCACGCCGCCGAAAGCCACGCGCGCGTCACTGGCGCTGTAACCATTGATAAATACCCCGCCGCATTCAAGCTGTTCGGCAAAGCGTTGCGCCTGCGCGTCATCGGCAGTGAACACAGTCGCTGAAAGACCAAACTCACTGTCGTTTGCCAGTTCAAGAGCATGGTCGGCATCGCGCGCCACGGTAATTGCCGCGACCGGGCCGAACATCTCCTGACGAAATGCCGTCATGTCAGACGTGACATTCCCCAGTACAGTCGGCGCGTAGAAGTTACCGTTTCCGGCCATCTTTTCGCCGCCTAACAGCAGGGTCGCCCCTTCAGCAAGCGTAGCCTGCACCTGTTGATGTAGTTCATCACGCAGGTCAAAGCGCGCCATTGGGCCTAAATAGTTTTGCTCGTCCAGCGGATCGCCCATTTTCAGTTGCTCGGTTGCCGCGACAAACTGGCGCGTAAAGGCATCCGCGATCCCGGCTTCAACGATAAAGCGTTTCGCTGCAGCGCAAACTTGCCCGGTATTTTGATAACGCCCGATAACGGCCGCCTGCACCGCGATATCGAGATCCGCATCGTTCAGCACAATAAAGGGATCGGAACCGCCCAGTTCAAGCACGCATTTTTTCAGCGCAGCGCCGGCCTGAGCGCCAATCGCACGGCCTGCACGCACGCTTCCCGTTACTGTCACAGCGGCGATACGCACGTCGTTAATCGCCTGCGTCACGCCATCATTGGTGGCATTCACCCAGCCGAAAACGCCCGCAGGAAGATCCGCTTCGTTGAAGATCTTGCCGATCAGTTCCGCACTGCCCATAACGTTAGGCGCGTGTTTTAACAGATAGCTATTCCCGGCCAGCAGAATCGGCACCGCACCGCGCAACACCTGCCACAACGGGAAGTTCCACGGCATAATCGCCAGAATCGGCCCCATCGGACGATATTCAATAACGGCTTTGTTATCCTCCACCAGCGTGGATTCGGTATTCAGCATCGCCGGGCCATGCTCGGCGTACCAGTCGCAAAGGCTGGCTGATTTCGTAACTTCTCCACGGGCCTGAGCAATCGGTTTGCCCATTTCGCGAGACATCATTTGTGCCATCTCTTCGCCACGCTGACGCAGTACGCGGCTAACAGCACGTAACGCCTCTGCGCGCGCCGTGACGGATGTATTACGCCACTGTCGATAGCCAGCATCGGCAAGGGCGATAGATTCATCGACCTGTGCGGTTGTCGCCCACGGCAACGCCGACAGTATTTCGCCATTAGCCGGGTTGATGGAAATTGCGTGAGTTGCAGGTGAAGTCATTCTCTTCTCTCTTATCCGGTGATGTGATGCTGTCATTCTGGACGCTTGTTGTCTTTATGAAAACTGAATAATATTAAGCCAATCATTCACGAATTGAGAATACCATGGACCTGACGCAACTTGAGATGTTTAACGCCGTCGCGCAAACCGGCAGCATTACCCAGGCCGCACAGGTTGTGCACCGCGTGCCCTCGAATCTCACCACCCGTATTCGCCAACTGGAGGCGGATCTGGGCGTAGAACTGTTTATTCGCGAAAGCCAGCGCTTACGCCTTTCCCCCGCCGGACACAGTTTTTTGCGCTACAGCCAGCAGATCCTCGCGCTGGTCGATGAAGCCCGTATGGTGGTCGCCGGCGATGAACCGCAGGGTTTATTTTCCCTCGGCGCGCTGGAAAGCACCGCCGCCGTTCGCATTCCGGAAACGCTGGCTCGCTATAACCAGCGTTACCCAAAGATTCAGTTTGATCTGGCGACCGGCCCTTCCGGAACCATGATCGACGGCGTGTTAGAAGGCTCGTTGAGTGCGGCGTTTGTTGACGGCCCGTTGATGCATCCGGGCCTGGAAGGCATGCCGGTTTATCGGGAAGAGATGATGATCGTCGCGGCGAATGGGCACCCTAAAATTACCCGCGCCAGCGACGTCAACGGCACGAGCATTTACGCCTTTCGTGCCAACTGCTCTTATCGCCGCCATTTCGAGAGCTGGTTTCAGGCGGATCACGCAACGCCAGGTAGAATTCACGAAATGGAGTCCTATCACGGAATGCTGGCCTGCGTGATAGCCGGAGCGGGATTAGCGTTGATGCCGCGCAGTATGCTGGAAAGTATGCCCGGACATCACCAGGTCGAGGCTTGGCCGCTGGCAGAGAAATGGCGCTGGCTGACGACCTGGCTGGTCTGGCGACGTGGTGCGAAAAGCCGCCAGTTAGAGGCGTTTATTGAATTGCTGGATGAACCATCGGATGTTAATGACTAGCTACTGCCTCTTGTTGTAATAGTTGACAACATAAGATGTGTTGGTGATAATTACAACACGCAGGGAGGGCAACGGAATGACGGCAACTCTATTTAAAAAATTTACGCGCTATCTGGATGAAAATGAGTTTATTCAGATCCTTATATGGGAAGTCGACCCCAATGTTTCCGGGTCGACTCACTATTACAAGTACAGTATGGCTTATATTGTTTCAGGGATTTGTGTCATGCGTTATGACAACGAGAGAGGGAAAGGAGATCACAAACATATAGGTCAGCTGGAAATCTCAACCCATTTTGAAAGTATTGAGCAACTCTTTAACGATTTCCTGAAAGACGTTGAAATTATTCGCAATGAACGGAGGTGATATGCGTACCGTAACCATCAAGATCGAGAGCATGAACGACTTCTCGAAAGACGTTATGTCTGCTATGCACGCTGCCTCAAAAGGTGAACAAAATAGCAAAAGCGATGTGATTTCTTTTCCTTCCTGGGCCGTTATGCACAAAGTTCTGTCCCCCAACCGCATGACAATTTTACAAGCCATGGCCGGACGCCAGGAACTTACCATTCGTGAAATTGCTTCACTCGTCGGGCGAGATGTTAAGGGTGTGCACACGGATGTAACGGCATTATTGAACAGCGGATTATTAGTCCGCGGTGAAAGTGGTACCCAATTCCCCTATCAGGCCATTCATTTCGATTTTACGATCAATGCCGCGGCTTAGAAAAGATCCCCGGTTAGTCAGCAATGATTAACCGGGTTGGAAGTGCTTGCAGCGCGCTACGCGCCTGCTCATCAAGCTGATTATCCGTAATAATCTCCGTCAGTTCATCAAGATGCGCGATATTAAACAGTGACCATGCACCGTATTTAGAACTGTCGGCCAGCAAAATTTTGCGAGAAGCATGCGCGATAAGGTCTCGCTTTAGCGCTGCTTTCTCTTCTGTGGGTGCCGTAATTCCTTTCTCCAGGTCCCAGCCGTTACAGCTTAAAAATGCCACGTCCGGCCAGGTATTTTGCAGCAATTTTCGGCCATGTTCGCCAATGCAGGACTGACTGGAGTCATCGATACGCCCTCCAATAATGGTCACTTCAATCTGTTTGAATTCCGCCAGAAAGAGCGCGATATGCAGGTCGCTTGTGATCACGCGAAGCGGTAAATGGGTAATCTGCCGAGCCAGTTCAATCATTGTCGTACCGGCATCAAGGACGACAGAATCCCCCGCTTTAACCATCGACGCAGCAGCAGTGGCAATGGCGTGTTTTTCTGCCAGGCTGCGCTGCATTTTCTCATGAGTTGTGGGTTGGGCAGGAATAAACCGGTTCAGGGTCACACCGCCGTGGGTGCGGCTGATAACACCTTGCTCATCGAGTTTAATCAGGTCTCGACGAATCGTGGCCGGTGATGCATCCGTTACCCCCACCAGCTCATCAACGGTGACCAGATTGTGGCTCTTCAGGTAATCCATTATCTGCTCTAACCGGTTATATCCCTTCATTTTATTCCCGCGAAATCTGCATTGCTAACTGGATGGAGACAGCCATGCTCTCAGACTTGGCTTTTCCTGTCCAGGCAATATCAAACGCGGTGCCGTGGTCAGCGGAAGTTCGGATAAAGGGCAGCCCGGCGGTGATATTGACACCATCATAAAAACCCAGCAGTTTCAGCGGGATATGCCCTTGATCGTGGTACATAGCGACCACCATATCGTACAATCCGTCGTGGCACTGCATAAATACGGTATCCGGCGGACACGGGCCGGTAACATCGATACCTTCGGCCTTCATTGCTGCAATCGCGGGCGCGATAATCTCAATTTCCTCAGAGCCAAATAAACCGTGTTCCCCGGCGTGAGGATTCACACCTGCCACGGCAATACGCGGACGCTCAATGCCAACGCGTTTCAGGAAGTGGTTTGCAACGCGAATAACCGTCTTCACCCTTTCACCGTTCAGTGTATCCAGGAATCTACGCAGTGAGATATGGGTCGAAATATGGATAACCTTGAGTTTATCGGTATAGAGCACCATAGCGAACTCTTTGCTACCCGTCAGATGCGCCAGTAATTCCGTATGGCCCGGATAGTTGTGGCCACCAAGATGCAGAGCTTCTTTATTCAATGGCGCAGTCGCGATCGCTTTCACGTCCCCCGCTAACGCCAGCACCGTGGCACGCTTGATGCAGCGGTAGGCTAAATCCCCTGCAGCAGCCTGCACAACGCCAGGCATCAATGCGTCCGGGTTTTCCAGGGGCTCGTCAATCACGTTGATAACACCAGGCTTAAACGTTGCGTCACTGATTTTATCGATAACACGCAACGCTGCCTGCGGGGTAATATTCATAGCGAGTATACGCCGCAGCGTCTGAACGCACCCTACCACCACCACCGGCGCACCAGAAAGCCCGGCATCGGTCAGGGATTTAATAATGATCTCCGGGCCAATACCCGCCGGGTCGCCCATCGTTACCGCAATAATATTATTCACTCATTCTCTCCTCGATAAAATTCAGAACCTGACGCAATGTGGTCTCATCGCCAAATCCACCTGCTTTCGTCATCACCGGACGGGACCAGACGCCGCCCAGAAAGTGCCCGTATGGAACGCATTGCGCCACGTTTCTCGTAATACGAAACCCGCTCGCGCCTAACGCGCTGGCGGTTGCCATTGCAACATCTCCACCCGAGAGATAAAGCGCATCCGGCGTTGTGCGAAGCAGTACTTGCCGGGTGAGTTCGCCGAGACACTGGCAAATCTTTTCACCAAGCGCAGCACGATCCAGTTGCCAGCGCTGGCAAAGCGTGTCGATGTTGTGTCTCGCCACTGAATCGGCACAGGTGTGAACAAGGCAGTGTTCTCCCTGTCTTAACGCCTGCACAATGCGTGTTTCATAGCGATGAATATCCCCCGCCAGAATAGTGTCCACATCGACGTGAATGCGCGTGGTGCGGGGATGCGTGTTAAGTGTGGCGATCTGCCGTTGAGCGATTTCACTCATTGACCCCATAATGGCCAGCACGCGACGTGGCGGGGTGACAGACAAGCGCCGGGCAATGGCATCACAAATACCAGCGGAACCCACCAGCAATAGCGGTTGTTCGGCCTGCATCACTGCCTCAACAATATGATCCAGGTCGCTATCGGTCTGCGCATCCACCACGCCAATGCAGGGATGTTCGCGGGCAAAATGACCAAGGTCAGACACCGTGACAGGACAGCACGGTATAGCCGTCTGCATCTGAATAATGTCGGTCACACGATCATGCTTGACCGGCGTTTTCGGATCGCTGGCAAACTCAGTTTCTGTTAACAGAACGCCATTCACCCGACACTCTCCGCCAACGGTCGTACGCCCTGCCAATGGGTATGCCGGAGCGACAATTGCGCCTTTTACACCACAGGCATTCATCAACGCATCAATTTCAGCGCCGATATTGCCACGCAGCGTGGAGTCTATCTTCTTGATAATGAGCGGTGTTTTTTGCGCTAAGCGGATATTGCCCATCAGCGTGGTGATTTTTTTCGCTGCCTGTTCAGGATTCATCGCCCGACTGTCGCTATTAATCACCCATACGCTGGCATCACCGCGATAAGGCGTTTCAAAGGCCACATCGACCGTATGACCCGCCAGTGCCAGGCTCACCCCTGCATCGTTAGCCCCTGTGAAATCATCGGCCACAACGAGAATGCGCGGTTCACTGATTCCCTTTTCCATCATCACTCCGGGTTGTTTATGATGAGATTGATTATATTCAATCACATTTGATTAAATGTGAGCAAGCTAAAGTTATTAACTACCCGGATAAATTATAAAATTAGGCCATGGTACGTAGATGTCGGATTTCTGTTTGATTGAATTCAATCACAAAAGCGAGGTAATAAGTGGTAACCATCAATAGCACGATACTGAGCGGCGCAGGCGCAATCCCTTCACTGACGTCGCTCTTACCCGGCATCAGGAAACTGCTGCTGGTCACAGACCGGAATATTGCGCAGCTCGACGGCGTGCAGCAGATCCGCGTCTTACTGGAAAAGCACTGCCCGCAGGTTAGCGTTATCGATAATGTTCCTGCAGAGCCCACGCACCATGATGTTCGCCAGCAAATGGCCGGTCTCGGCAATATGTCTTTTGATGCGGTGGTTGGTATCGGTGGCGGCAGCGTGCTGGATGTGGCGAAACTGCTATCGGTGCTTTGTCATCCCAATTCACCAGAACTGGATGCGCTGCTTGCCGGTGAAAAACCCACGCAGCGGGTGCAATCATGGTTGATTCCTACAACCGCGGGAACCGGCTCGGAAGCGACACCTAACGCAATTCTGGCCATTACGGAGCAGAGCACCAAGGTGGGCATCATTTCCCCCGTACTGCTACCGGACTATGTCGCCCTTTTCCCGGAGCTGACCACCAGCATGCCTGCACATATCGCGGCATCCACGGGCATTGATGCACTTTGTCACTTACTGGAGTGTTTTACCGCCACCGTGGCAAATCCAATAAGCGATAACGCCGCCCTGACCGGGTTGAATAAGCTTTTCCGGCATATTCAATCCGCCGTGAACAATCCTCACGATCTGCGCGCCAAGCTCGAAATGCTGTGGGCGTCCTACTATGGCGGCGTTGCCATTACCCATGCAGGCACGCACCTGGTTCATGCGCTCTCCTATCCGTTAGGCGGGAAGTATCACCTGCCGCACGGCGTGGCAAATGCCATCTTGCTGGCACCGTGCATGGCAGTGGTGCGCCCCTGGGCGGTCGAGAAATTTGCCCGGGTCTGGGACTGCATTCCCGATGCGGATATCTCCCTGAGTGCGGAAGAGAAATCTCACGCTCTGGTGGCCTGGCTACAGGCATTAGTCAATCAACTCAAGCTGCCCAACAATCTCGCCGACCTTGGCGTTCCGCCCGAAGATATCGCATCTCTTAGCGAGGCGGCGCTGAACGTGAAGCGCCTGATGAACAATGCGCCGTGTCAACTTGATCAGCATGCCGTGCAGGCCATTTACCAAACGCTGTTTCCGCAACATCCAATTAAGGAGTAAATCATGCCGAAAACTATTGAAGGGGTATTAACCGCCATCGTTACGCCATTTACCACTACGGGCGACCTGAATCTCCCTGCGTTAAAAGTGCAGATTAATCGCCAGTTAGCAGCAGGTAATGCGATTTTTTGCGGTGGTACCAACGGCGAATTTTTTGTGCTGAACGAGCAGGAAAAGCGCTGTGTTACACAAACCTGCGTTGATGAAGTGGCTGGCCGTGCCCCCGTTGTGGCGCACATTGGTGAGATCTCGACGCGCGAAACGATTCGTTTAGGCCAGCAGATTGAAAAACTTGGCGTTGATGCGGTATCAGTTATTACCCCCTACTTCGTGCCACTGAAGCAAGAAGAACTGATTGCGCATTACACCGCGGTTGCCGACGCGCTGAGCATTCCGATGTTCCTCTATAACATCCCGGCCCGCACCGGCAATACGATTCAGCCGGAAACCGCGCGCGTTCTGGCATCACATCCCAATATCATTGGAATTAAAGACAGTGCCGGAAGCAATGAAAGCCTGAAGGGTTTTCTCGATGCGGTGCGCGACATTGACGGCTTTAATGTGCTCAACGGCCCGGATTCGCTGATCCATAAAGGGTTTGTCTCGGGTTGCACAGCCTGTATTTCCGGGCTCGCCAACGTCGCGCCTCAGGAAATTAATGCCATCTGGTCTCGCTTCCAGGCCGGAGATATTGAAGGATCTTATCAGGCACAGGAAAGTGTGACCGGCCTGCGTACCGATCTCTATAACGTGGCGTTTTCTCCGGCAGCGGTGAAAAAAGCATTGCAGCTAATGGGGCATGAGGTTGGTGATAGCCGCTATGCGGTTAATTTCACGCCGGAACAACTCAGCGAGATTAAACAAATTATTCGCAATTATAATATCAAATAAAATAATTATATTATCCAGCTCACCAACCTGTTGCCATAAAGATTAGATTAAAGAGACTAAAGGATTAACACATGCTCCTGTGGTTATTGCAGCCAGATATTTGGCTCACATTACTTACCCTCACCTTTCTGGAAATTATTCTCGGGGTGGATAATATTATTTTCCTTTCACTGGTGGTGGCAAAACTTCCATTATCGCAGCAAAACATGGCGCGTAAACTGGGGTTAAGCTGCGCAATGATCATGAGGATATTATTACTGATATCCATTGCGTGGCTTTCACATATTACCCAACCACTTTTTACCGTACTGGCACTAGAGATTTCGTTTCGCACGTTGATTCTTCTCGGCGGCGGAATGTTCCTGATTTATAAAGCGATACAGGAGATACGCGAAGAGCTGTCACCTGCTCCGGAAGACGCGCATGGTAGCGGGTCGCGGCAGCTGTCTCTCTGCGGCGCCATTGTGCAGATCATGCTGCTCGATATTGTGTTTAGCCTGGATTCAGTAATCACCGCCGTCGGTCTTTCTCAGCATATATTTATTATGATTACCGCTGTCATGATTGCCGTCGGCATCATGATGTTTGCGGCGAAACCCATCGGTGATTTCGTTAACGCCACGCCGTCAATAAAAATACTGGCGTTAACCTTTTTATTGTTTGTCGGCGTATTACTGATTGCCGACAGCCTCAACATTCACATTGCCAAAGAGTATCTCTACTTCGCGATATTTTTCTCATTAAGCGTAGAAACACTCAATATTTTCCGTGAAAGAAAAAATAAAAAAGTTCCGACATCGATCGAAACGCATTAATCGCACTCGCATTAATCAATCTATTACCGACTTTAAGATGGAGTCTAACTATGTCTGTAACCCTTATCCGTGACGGCGTCATCCGTCCATCCGAAAACGATTCGCAAGTGCTTACCGCCATGCTGCCCTCATGCTGCCCGCAAAACCACGCGGCAAATATTCTGCCATTGCCAGATGGCGCGTTAATGTGCGTCTGGTTTGGAGGGACGCAGGAAGGTATTGCCGATATTTCCGTCTGGGGATCGCGGCTGCCCGCTGGCGGAACACAGTGGAGCGATGCGGTCAAACTTTCCCATGATGATACGCGTTCAGAGCAGAACCCCGTTCTGTTTCTTGCGCCGGATAACGTGCTGTGGCTGCTGTGGACGGCACAAATCTCTGGAAATCAGGATACCGCCATCGTCCGCTATCGTCAGTCTCACGACCTCGGGCAAACCTGGGGCGAGATCGCCACTCTGCTCGACAAGCCCGGCACGTTTATTCGCCAGCCAGTCACGGTCCTTGATAATGGAAACTGGCTGCTGCCCGTCTTTTATTGCCGAACTCAACCCGGCGAAAAATGGGTCGGCAATGATGATATCAGCGCGGTAAAAATTTCCGCTGACGGCGGTCACTCCTGGCGCGATGTCGAGGTACCACAAAGCCTCGGCTGCGTTCATATGAATATTACGCCGCTGCATGACGGTACGCTGGTTGCGCTCTTCCGCAGCCGTTGGGCGGATAACATCTATATCAGCCATTCTGTAGACCATGGCGAGAGCTGGTCGGAGCCGAAAGCAACTGATCTGCCTAACAACAATTCGTCTATTCAGGTGACGACGCTTGCCAGTGGTGAACTCGCGCTGGTGTACAACGCAATGAGCGCGGCGGGCGCTGTAGAACGTCGCGCGTCGCTGTATGACGAAATCGACGACGGCGACAGCAGCCGCAAAGAGCCGACAATTACCGGGCGTTCCGCATTCTGGGGAGCCCCGCGCGCGCCTATGACAGTCGCGATTTCTGCCGATGGCGGGAAAAGCTGGCCGTGGCGGCGCAATCTCGATGAAGGCGACGGCTACTGCATGACCAATAATTCGCTGGAAAAGCTAAATCGCGAGTTCTCCTATCCCAGCATCAAGCAAAGCCCGGACGGTTCTCTGCATATCGCCTACACCTGGTGGCGACAGGCCATTAAGTACGTGCATATCTCCCCTGAGTGGATCAAGGGGCAGGCATCATGATTATTGGCAATCTCAATCATCTATCGCAGGCAGGGCTTCCCGCCGGGGTAAAAAAGATTCTGCTGCGCCCGGAATGTTCACTGTTGGAACTCTCCGCCAGGGAGGATGGTCGCTGGCAACCTGAAGGATGTCGATGGTTCTGTACGCTGGGCATTTCTGACATGCAGCCCGCCGATCTCCGGCATACGGAGTATCACCATCTGTGGGCCGATATTCAGGTGGTGATTACCGGGTGTGAGGGCATTAATGCGGGAACGCGGCCCGTAGCTCGCGAAAGCGATGAAGAACGTAAGCCTGATCTGTTTATCGCCTCTGCCCCTGAAAACAACGTCGCCATTACTCTACACGCCGGTGATTTCGCCGTCTTTATGCCTGAAGAACCTCATCAGGCACTGTGCGCGATTGGAACGACCACATCAGTACGCAAAGCGGTCTTTAAGGTGCCACGCGACATGCTGGAAGCCTAACAGGAGAGAAAAAATGACAATGGAAATGATGTTGGCGTTAGGGATACTGGTTCTGATGATCGTATTGATCATGTCAGACAAAATGCCTTTCGGCGCGCCCCCGCTGCTTGCGTGTTTATTACTGGTTGTCTCGGGTCTGTCTACCGTTCAACAAGCCTTTGCCGGATTCGTAAACCCCAGCGTGATTATGATTGCGGGATTTATGGTGGTGATGGCCGCCTTACAAAAAACCAGACTTATCAATAACGTTAAATCGGCCATGATAAGTCTGGTTAACAAAGGGAGTTATCGTAGCTATGCACTTCTGCTGATTATCGTCATGTTGGGGGCAAGCCTCGCGGGCACGGGGGCGACTGGCTATTACGTGCTGATCCTATCCCTGGTCTCGACCATTCCATATAGCAAAAAACTGCCAACATCAAAGTTGATGATGCCACTGGGTTTTGCCACTAACCATCCGCTCCTTCCGATTAACCTCGCACTTCTTTTTGGTGTAACTGCGACCGTTCTTGAAACAGCCGGTTTTCATCAGGAGATTTCGATGGGGCGCTTTGCATTGGTAAACCTGGTTATGTCGGCGGCCTTTCTTGCATGGAGTCTGCTTGCTTATCGCTTTCTTCCGGATCATCCGATTGCCGATGCCTCCGATGACGCCCTTGCCGCCCGCGAAGAAACGTTCAACGCGCTTCCCGCATGGAAAGAATATTGCACCATCGCCGCATTTGGTATCAGCGTTATCGGCATGATGCTGATGAATATGCTGGGAAACATTGCATTTGTTATACCAGGTCTTGCCGGCGCGTTCGTCCTGATGATTGACGTGTTGGATTTTAAAGAGGTACGCGATCATATGGGCGCTCCCGTCATTCTGATGATGGCTGGGGTAATTGGCGTGGCTGACGCACTGGCGGGCACCGGTTTTACGGCAATGGTAGGCGATGCCGTGGCAGGTGTGCTGGGTTCGGGCGTCTCACCGTTCGTCTTTATCGTCGCCTTTGCGTTGCTGACCAGTACCTGCGCCACATTCACCGGGTCGAATATGGGGTCAGTTTATATTTTTGCCCCTATCGCTATAGCCGCCTGCACCAGTCTTGGGCTCAACCCCACAGCTGCGGCCATCGCGGTTGTCATTTCCGGCTGGAACGGCGGCTATATGCCGATTGACGGAATGCCGGCCATGATACTCGGGATGGGGAAATACAAACTTCCGGAATTCTGGGTGTTCTCCGTACCCATGTATCTCATCCGCATTCTGGCGCTATGCGCAGGCGCTGTCTTTATCTTCCCAATGTAACCTCAGGCAAAAAAAGCGTTCCTTTCAAATAAAGGGACGCTTTCCCACCCATCAATACCCGATTCCCCTGCCATTCGCAGCGTACATCGCCGCCGCGTGCGGAAACCTGACGCGCCAGCATCCGCGTTTTGCCCAGTTTTTCGCCCCAGTAGGGAATGAGCATAGTATGCGATGAGCCGGTTACCGGATCTTCCCATACCGCTTCACCCGGCGAGAAGAATCGGCTGACAAAATCATACGCGCCGTCGCCACGTGCAGTAATCGCCACTTTGTGTTCTCCGGGGATCATGGCGCTAATATTGGGCGTCACCGCCTCAACCTGCTGACGACTCTCCAGTTCAATAACCCAGGCGCGGCCTTTACGTGCATTCAAATACTCCGTAATCCCCAGCGCGGCAAGCATCTCGGCAGGCGGTGTCGCGGGTTGCGTCTCGCCTACCGGAAAATCAAGCGTCAGCCATTCGCCATCGCGCGTGACCGTCTGTTGACCTGATGCGGTTTCAAAGCGGATTGTGCGTTCCGGGTAATGCAATTGCTGAAAAATAACGTGCGCCGTGGCAAGTGTCGCGTGCCCACATAGGTTGACTTCCTGACGTGTGGTAAACCAGCGCAGCTCAAAGCCGCTCGCCTGTTGAACCACAAATGCGGTTTCTGACTGATTGTGCTGCTGGGCCATTTTCAGCAATACCATATCGGGCAACCAGTTCTCCAGCACGCAGACCGCCGCGGCATTCCCCTCAAACGGACGCTCACTGAACGCATCCACCAGATAAATATCAATTTCCCGCATTCTGATCTCCTGTCGCTATTCAATCGTTAAAATGACACAAATCTGTGGGCTACGGCAGTCTGATGAAAAAAATCATGGGCAATACCATTGATTGAACAGATACAAAATGAGACCTACATCACAAAATGATTGTCATTTAACCTATAATGGCTTTAAGATCGTACGTCTCATCCTGACCAAACTACCCCAGAAAATTCTATGACAACGAACACAGTCTCGCGCCACATCGCATGGCTTCGGGTGGTGACGCTCGCCATCGCGGCCTTCATCTTTAATACCACCGAGTTTGTGCCGGTGGGCCTGCTTTCCGATATCGCCGACAGTTTTGGGATGACGACGGCGCAGGTCGGTATCATGCTGACTATCTATGCATGGGTAGTTGCGCTGATGTCACTGCCGTTTATGCTGCTGACCAGCCAGATGGAGCGCCGTAAGTTATTGATTGGCCTGTTTGTGCTGTTTATCGCCAGCCATATCCTCTCTTTCTTTGCCTGGAACTTTACCGTGCTGGTCGTCAGTCGTATCGGTATCGCGTTTGCTCACGCCGTGTTCTGGTCGATCACTGCGTCTCTTGCTATCCGGATGGCACCTGCCGGAAAACGGGCACAGGCGCTGAGTCTGATTGCCACCGGTACCGCACTGGCAATGGTTTTTGGCATTCCGATTGGCCGCATCGTGGGGCAATATTTTGGCTGGCGAACCACCTTCCTGGCCATTGGTTTGGGTGCGCTGCTGACCATGGTGGCGCTGATTAAACTGCTGCCCAAACTGCCGAGTGAGCATTCGGGTTCCCTGAAAAGCCTGCCTGTGCTGTTCCGTCGCCCTGCACTGGTCAGCATTTATCTGCTGACCGTGGTTGTGGTAACCGCCCATTACACCGCATACAGCTATATCGAACCCTTTGTCCAAAACGTTGCCGGGCTGAGCGGGAATTTCGCCACCATACTGCTGCTGATTCTTGGCGGCGCGGGCATCATCGGCAGTATTCTGTTCGGGAAACTGGGTAATTTGCACGCATCTGGACTCATCACCAGCGCGATCGGTCTGCTGTTGATTTGCCTGCTGCTACTATTGCCGGCGTCCCATCAGGCCAGCCACCTTGCGGTACTGAGCGTCTTCTGGGGTGTTGCGATTATGATTATCGGCCTGGGCATGCAGGTGAAAGTGCTGTCGCTGGCACCAGATGCAACCGACGTAGCGATGTCGCTGTTTTCCGGGATCTTTAATATTGGTATTGGTGCGGGCGCGCTGCTGGGAAGCCAGATAAGTAGCCACATCTCAATGGCCTCAATTGGTTATGTCGGGGCGGTTCCGGCGATTGCCGCATTGATCTGGTCGGTGATTATCTTCCGCCGCTGGCCCGCGGCGTCATTAGAAGAGCAGGCGCACCGCTCGTGATGTTAAGTGAGCCGGGCTGATATCCCCGGCTCCCTGTATTACGCGCCCGGCCAGGTGTTAATAATTTCCACCACGCCGTTAATAATAAACTGCACGCCCATACACACCAGCAAGAATCCCATCAGGCGCGAAATGGCTTCGATGCCACCTTTCCCTACCCAGCGCATAATCGCCCCGGAACTGCGCAGGCTGCCCCACAGAATAATCCCCACCAGCGCGAATATAATGGGCGGCGAGACAAGCACCACCCATTCAGGGAAACTCACGCCGTGTTTAATAGTAGACGCCGAGCTGATAATCATGGCGATGGTACCCGGCCCTGCTGTGCTCGGCATCGCCAGCGGCACAAACGCAATATTGGCGGTCGGCTCGTCTTCCAGCTCTTCTGATTTGCTGGACGCTTCCGGGGATTCGTGAGCTTTCTGCTGCGGGAAAAGCATGCGGAAGCCAATGAACGCGACGATCAATCCCCCGGCGATACGCAGGCCAGGTATTGAAATACCGAATGTATTCATCACCAGCTGACCGGCATAGTAAGCCACCATCATAATGGCGAAGACATAAATAGACGCCATCCGTGCCTGATGATTACGTTCTGCCGCGTTCATATTTCCCGCTAATCCGAGAAAAAGCGCTACGGTCGTGAGCGGATTTGCCAGCGGTAAAAGCACCACCAGACCAAGCCCGATAGCCTGAAAAAGTTCAATCATATGAGATACTAGCCTTCTCTGTTTTACGAATAAGTTCGCAGTCTACGCGATGCAGTATAGCGTTTTCGCAGCATCTCTTGCTATGTCACCCCGTTGTACAGAATTTCCTCTTAATGGTAGTTGGATAGTCTCTGTTCAGCGTTTTAGCAAATCGTGGCATCCCTCAATCCATTCAGTTGACTTATGATTGCGTGAGAAATAATATCCACCGCAACTAAAGTACTTGCCAGGGCAACCATTGTGAACATCACAAGCGACCTCTTCAATGAAATCATCCCGCTTGGGCATTTGATTCACATGGTTAATCAGAAAAAAGATCGCTTACTCAACGAGCATCTATCGCCTGAAGACATTACTTCCTCACAGTTCAGGGTCCTCTGCTCTATCCGCTGCAAAGGCAGCATTACACCGGTAGAGCTGAAGAAAATCCTTTCGGTCGATCTGGGCGCGCTTACCAGAATGCTTGACCGATTGCTTTGTCGGGGCTGGATTGCCCGTTTGCCGAATCCTCATGACAAACGCGGCGTACTTATCCAGTTAACGCCAGAAGGCGCTGAAATTTGTGAGAAATGTCATCAGCTTGTTGGGCAGGACCTGCACCAGGAATTAACAAAAAACTTAACGGCAAACGAAGTTGCAACGCTTGAGCTTCTGTTAAAAAAGATTTTGCCGTAAACAGAAAGAGGTAAGACGATGTCCAGACGCAACACTGACGCTATCACCATTCATAGCATTTTGGACTGGATCGAAGATAACCTTGAATCGCCCCTGTCGCTGGAAAAAGTGTCAGAGCGCTCGGGTTACTCCAAATGGCACCTGCAACGGATGTTTAAAAAGGAAACGGGACACTCTTTAGGTCAGTACATTCGCACCCGTAAATTGACCGAGATTGCCCAGAAGTTAAAAGAGAGCAATGAGCCGATTCTCTACCTGGCAGAACGCTACGGTTTTGAATCACAGCAGACGTTGACGCGAACCTTTAAAAACTATTTCGATGTGCCACCGCACAAGTATCGCGTTACCAATATGCACGGAGAGTCTCGTTATCTCTTCCCGCTTAATCACTGTAGTTATTAATCGCCTGTACAAGACGTATCGAGGAATACCATGAAACTGTTCGCCTCCGCTGCCCTCGCTATTATGGCGTTGGTTTCCAGCCAGAGTTACGCGGAGCAAACCCTGACACCTACGCAACACAACGCCCGAGACACCATGATTATGCCGTCGGCTAACCAACAGTCGCCGTTCGATTTTAATCATATGGATGCCGGTAGCGACAAATCAGACGAACTGGGCGTGCCGTACTACAACCAGCGTGGCCTCTGATTTGTGTCCGCCCCGCACACGCGGGGCGTTGCTTTATCCCCTCGCCGCCCGCATGCCGGGCAGACGCAATCCGAAGACATTAATAAACAAGCCCGCCATAATAAGCACCGCCCCCAAAAGCTGTAATGCCGATAAGGTTTCATCAAGCATTAACGCCGCGCTTGCCAGCCCCACGACCGGAACCAATAGCGATAACGGTGCCACACGCCAGGTTTCATAACGCCCGAGTAACGTACCCCAGATGCCATAGCCGATAATTGTCGCTACGAATGCCAGATAGACCAGCGACAAAATCGTGGTGAGATCGATAGCCAACAGACTTTGCGCCATCAGCGACGGGCCGTCAAAAATAAGTGAACTGAGCATAAACGGAATAATCGGGATCAGCGCACTCCACACCACCAGCGACATCACCGCCGGTCTTGATTCATGTTGCATGATACGTTTATTGAAGATATTGCCGCAGGCCCAGCTTAACGCCGCCGCCAGGGTGAGCATAAAACCTAACAAGCCGACATGCTGACCATTCAGGCTCCCCTCAATCAACACCAGTACGCCAAATACCGCCAGAGAAATCCCGGCCACCTGCTTGCCCTGCAAACGTTCGCCAAACACAAATGCACCGAGAATGATGGTAAAGAACGCCTGCGCCTGAAGCACCAGCGAAGCCAGCCCGGCAGGCATACCAAATTTGATCGCGCAAAACAGAAAGGCAAACTGACCAAAGCTTATCGTCAGGCCATAACCCAATAGCAGGTGAAGAGGAATTTTGGGCCTTGCGACAAAAAAGATCGCCGGAAACGCTACCAGTAAGAAGCGTAATCCTGCTAACAACAGTGGCGGCATATTGTGCAGGCCCACTTTGATCACCACAAAGTTGATGCCCCACGCCACCACCACCAGCAATGCCAGTAGCCCGTCTTTACGTGTCATACCCTGCCTCAATTATTTATTAAAATTATGTGAACAGATTCAACATAACTAAAAATAGCAAGATCGAACAGATCATTATTTTTGGCAGGGTAAAATGTTCAGACGAGCTCTGCGCTCGGGTATACAAGTGCGCGGTGGCATGATATTTCTGAAAAGGCACATCACAACGAAAACATAACAAATTGTCAGGCAGAACAATGAATCCAACTTTACGGCGCTCCACCGGTGCGCTGCTGGCGTCGTCGCTTTTGTTGACCATCGGGCGTGGCGCGACACTTCCTTTTATGACCATCTACCTCACACGCAAGTATGCAATGACGGTCGATACCATCGGCTATGCCATGACTATTGCGCTGACCATCGGCGTCATCTTTAGCCTTGGCTTTGGCATTCTCGCGGATAAGTTTGATAAGAAACGCTATATGCTGCTGGCGATCGTTGCGTTTATTGCCGGGTTTATTGCCATTCCACTGGTGAACAGCGTTACGCTGGTAGTGCTGTTCTTCGCGTTGATTAACTGCTCTTATTCGGTGTTCGCAACCGTTCTGAAAGCCTGGTTCTCCGATGCCCTGTCATCGACAGAAAAGGCGCGGATCTTCTCCCTCAACTACACCATACTCAATATCGGCTGGACTGTCGGGCCACCGCTCGGCACGTTGTTGGTGATGTACAGTATCAATTTGCCCTTCCTGCTGGCCGCCGTATGCGCAGCATTACCCCTGATACTGATTCAGCACTACGTACAACGACTCGTCGCCAGTGAGAGTGAACAAACGCCAGTGGCCTGGGATCCGTCGGTGTTACTGCGTGACAAAGCCTTGTTGTGGTTCACGCTCTCGGGTCTGCTCGCCTCCTTCGTGGGCGGGTCGTTTGCTTCGTGTCTTTCGCAATATGTGCTGGCCGTGGCAGACAGCACCTTCGCAGAGAAAGTGATCGCGGTGATCCTGCCGGTGAATGCCGCTATTGTTGTATCACTCCAGTATGCGGTGGGACGCCGACTCAGTGCCAGAAACCTGCGTCCACTCATGACGCTGGGCACCGTTTGCTTTGTGCTGGGGCTGGTCGGCTTTATGTATTCCGACAACAATTTGATTTACTGGGGACTTGCGGCGGCGGTGTTTACGATTGGCGAGGTTATCTATGCGCCCGGCGAATATATGTTGATTGATAACATCGCCCCGCCGGGCATGAAAGCCAGCTACTTCTCAGCGCAGGCGCTGGGCTGGATGGGTGCCGCGATAAACCCTATGCTCACAGGGCAAATTCTTACGCACATGCCAGCCGCGTCGCTGTTCCTGATTTTAATTGCCGCGATCGTCATCGCCTGGGCGTTAATACTCAAGGGGATGAAAGCCAGCGGCAGGCGTAAAGCACTCTTCGCACAATAAGCGTTATCCTCAGCGCGCATTTATCGCGTGCTGAGGCGTGTCGGAAAACGCATATCCTTCATCCTGCCAGCCGGTCATCCCACCTATCATCACTTTCACCGGACGCCCCAGTAACGCCAGCTTCAGCGCCGCTTGATCGGCGCCGTTGCAGTGTGGGCCTGCGCAATAGACCACAAATAACGTATCCTGTGGCCACTCTGCCATTCGCTCTGCCGTCATCTGACGATGAGGCAAATGATGCGCACCGGGAATATGCCGCGTGGCAAACATTTCCGGGCTGCCAACGGCATGCAGAAGCACAAAATCCACATCCCCATTACGCATGGCAGCGTGCACATCGGCACAATCTGTTTCCATACTTAAACGCTTGCGGAAATGACGTACCGCGTCTTCGGCTGAGGCCACGGCAAATTCACTCACATAACTCATAGTCACATCTCCTGGTCTGTGTTAACACTATGTTGTCACCGCTTCTGCGGGATCCACTATCGCGAGTATAACCATGGTATTACCCCTTAAGCCGCCCGCATCTCTGACAGAAAACGGCCAGAATATGACAATCTCTGATTCTCCCCAAGTGGTCGTACTGGCTTACGATGGGCTTTGTACGTTTGAATTCGGCGTGGCGGTCGAAATATTTGGCCTTCCGCGTCCGGAGATGGGCGACCGCTGGTATCGCTTTGCTGTCGCCGCCGTGGATGACGGAGAAATGCGCGCCCTCGGCGGCATTCGTCTTATAACGGATGGCGGTTTAGAACGCTTACAGGAGGCTGATACGATTGTGGTACCTGGCTGGCGTGGCGTGGAAACACCTGTGCCTGAAGAATTGTCTGAAGCATTGCGTCAGGCTCATGCCCGGGGTTGCCGAATTATGTCTATTTGTTCCGGCGTTTTTGTACTGGCGGCGGCTGGCCTGCTGGACGGTAAAAAGGCCACAACCCACTGGCGTTATACCGAGAGGCTCCAGCAGCGTTATCCCGCGATCGATGTGGTCGATGATGTACTTTATATGATGCAGGATAACGTCATGACATCAGCAGGCAGCGCAGCAGGGATTGATCTCTGTTTGCACGTGGTGCGCCTTGATTTTGGTCTCGATGCCGCAAATATCGTAGCGCGCCGTTTGGTCGTCCAGCCTCATCGTGATGGCGCACAAAAGCAGCAGGTTGAGCGACCTGTCGCGCGCGATCGCGAAAGCCTGCGGTTAGGCGCGCTGTTTGATTATCTGCACCAGAATATTGCTGAAAACCATACGGTGGCTTCACTGGCGCAGCGTATGGGGATGAGTGAACGTACGTTTTTACGCAGATTTCAGGAATCAACGGGAAAAACGCCGGCACGCTGGCTGTTAGACGAACGCCTTCGCCGTGCGCAGCATTATCTGGTAACGACGCGCATGAGTATGGAAAGTGTGGCTGAGCAAGCAGGATTTGTAAACGGTAAGACTTTGCGTCGCCATTTCCAGCGGCATCTGGCAAGCAGCCCACTCGCCTGGCGGAAAAAATTCACGGTTAACGGTGAATATGAGTCTTTCGGACAAAAAAAACCGCCAGATATCTGACGGTAAAATGCTTGCATGGATAGATCTGTGTTTTTGCTTATACAGTCATTCGTAGACATCCGTGGTCACGACGACTGTTGCTTAGATCATCCTAGCACTGGCTTCCTCAATGAAAGCTAAACGACAAATACGTCATTCAGCGTATTTGTTTTCCAGCCTTTTTTGCTTTTACAGCAGGCTGTGCGATCCGCCCACCCTCTGCCGGACCGTGATTCCTGTAAATTTTGATTTTCAGGCGTGTTTGACCAGGTGATGCCACGGCGAATTTTACGCATACTTTTTTTCATACTACCCTCCGGCAGACTGTCGAAATTTAATCCATTAACTCAACAAGTTACAAAACAATAGTAGCAGTCTGAATGGCGAGTTACTTCAATAAATGCGCTTATTTGTAAAGACGGTGTGAGGAAATGCACGAATGCTAAAGACATAGATATCAACATCAGACACCTACCGAATATGTCGGGTTGCCGTGAAATGCATCTTGCGTAAGATAATCCGCGTTATCTTCCTTCAGGATTGATGACGAGAATGCATAATTCATTGTCAGATTTAGCCCGCCCTCCCCTGTGCGGGCTTTTTTTTTCGTGTTTTCATCACATAAACAGACATCAAAAATAAAAAACATTTGATACCCGACCAGATAAATTATAATGCGGATGAATAACACTACAGGGAGGTTGTCGTGTTTGAAGCCCATTTAAATATTTTTATCAGAGCGGTATTTGTTGAAAACATGGCGCTCAATTTCTTTTTAGGGATGTGCACGTTTCTGGCGATTTCTAAAAAGATCGATATCGCCTTTCGTCTTGGCCTTACGGTTACCGCCCTGCTTACCGTGGCGACCCCCATTAATAATCTGATTTATACCCATCTGCTGAGAGAGAACGCGCTAATTGAAGGTGTGGATCTGAGTTTTCTCGATTTCATCACCTTTATTGGCGTACTTGCAGCACTGGTACAGATCCTGGAAATGGTGCTGGATCGTTTTCTGCCCGCCTTGCATCACACACTTGGGGCATTCCTGCCATTGTTGACCATACATTGTGCGATCTTTGGCGCGACCATTTTTATGGTTCAGCGCGAGTATACGTTTGGGGAATCCATCACTTACGGCGCCGGATGTGGCCTCGGCTGGATGCTGGCGCTGGTGGCTCTGGCGGGCATTCGCGAGAAGCTGAAATACGCCAATATGCCAAAAGGTCTGCGAGGGCTCGGCAGCGTGTTTATTACCGCCGGGCTGATGTCGCTTGGGTTTATGTCGTTTTCGGGGATATCGCTTTAGGCAAAACTGCCCCCTCACCCTAACCCTCTCCCCCAGGGAGAGGGGACCGATAGTGCCAATCCTCAGGGTAAGTGCGGTTTTCTCCCTCTCCCTTGGGGAGAGGGCCGGGGTGAGGGGTCATACTACTCACTCAACCCACGATTCCTCAGCATCGGCTCAATCAGCGGATCGTGCCCGCGCCAGTCGCGGTACAGCGCTTCTAAATCGCTACTATTCCCGCGAGACAATATCGCCTGACGGAAGCATTCACCGTTCTCGCGGCTTAAACCGCCCTGCTCTTCAAACCAAAGATAGCCGTCATCGGCCAGCATTTGTGTCCATAAATAGGCGTAATAGCCAGCGGCGTAGCCTCCGCCAAAGATATGGGCAAAATAGCTGCTACGGTAACGTGGTGGTACCGCAGCGAGATGCAGATTTTCTTGCTGTAAGGCCTGCGCTTCAAATTGCGCCACGTTCTGCGGTATAGACTGCGCTGTCACCGTATGCCAGTTCATATCCAGCAACGCCGCGCTGAGCAGTTCCGTCATGTCATAGCCTTTATTGAACTTCCCGGCACGGAACATGCTCTCGCGCAGGGCTTCCGGCATCGGCTCACCGGTTTGGTGATGGCGGGCATAGTGGGCAAACACCTCCGGATGACTGGCCCAGTGTTCGTTGATTTGCGACGGAAACTCGACAAAATCACGCGGCGTATTGGTGCCGGAAAGCGTGGCATAGCGCTGGCTGGCAAACAGACCGTGGAGCGCGTGACCGAATTCGTGGAACAGAGTAATAACGTCATCCCACGCGATCAACGCACTGTTGCCGGCGGCTGGTTTTGGGTAGTTACAAACGTTGTAAATCACCGGACGCGTATTGAGCAGCGTTGATTGCTGAACGAAGTTATCCATCCACGCACCGCCGCTTTTGCTGTCCCGGGCAAAGAAATCACCATAAAACAGGGCAATACCTTCGCCATCTTCGGCAAAAATCTCCCAAACGAGAACATCGGGATGATAAACCGGAATATCGAAGCGTTCGACAAAGCGAATACCAAACAGTTGGCTGGCCGCCCAGAAAACACCCTCAATCAGCACACGGTCAAGCGCAAAATAGGGTTTGATCTGCGCTTCATCAATGGTGTATTTCTCGCGACGAACCTGTTCAGCGTAATAGAGCCAGTCCCAGGCTTGCGCCGCAAACGGCGCCGGCTGAGAATCAATAACCTGCTGAATATCTGCCAGTTCTCGCTCAGCGCGCGCCCGGGCCGCAGGGGCGATTTCGCGCATAAAATGCAGCGCTGCGTCCGGTGTTTTTGCCATCTGATCGGCCATACTCCAGTTGGCGTAATCCTTGAAACCTAACAGGGCGGCCTGTTTCGCACGAATATCGACCAACTTCAACACCAGTTCGCGCGTGTCATTATCATCGCCCGTTTCCGTACGAGACCATGCGGCTTTAAACAACTTTTCGCGCGTTTGCCTGTCGTGCAAAGACGCCAGGAACGGTTGTTGGGTCGTATTCAACAGGGGAAGCAGCCAGCAGTTATGCAGCCCTCGCTCCTGTGCCGCGACCGATGCAGCAGCTAACTCTTCTGGGTTCAGGCCATCAAGCTGAATAGGTTCCTCGATGACAAGCCCACCCGCTTTTGTGGCCGCCAGCAGGCGCTGATGAAACTGGCTACTGAGCGTGGCGGACTGCGTATTCAGCGCTTTTAACTGCGCCTTTTCATCCGCGCCCAGCGTGGCGCCCGCCAGAATAAAGCGCTGATAGATGACCTCAACAAGACGGCGTGATTCCGCATCCAGAGATAATTCATCACGTGACTGCCAGACCGCATCTACGCGGCTGAACAGCGCATCATTAAGATAAATATCGTTTGAAAGTTCAGCCAGCTCTGCCGAAAATTGTTCGTCCAGACGCTGAATCTCATCGTTAGTATGTGCAGCAGCCATCGCAAAGAAAACACGGGTCACGCGGGTCAGCAATTCGCCGCTTTTCTCCAGCGCAATGAATGTATTCTCAAAGTTCGCCGGTTCCGGGTTTTGTGCGATGTGGCCAATCTCTTCGCGCTTGCGCTTCACACCTTCGTTAAACGCCGGGCGATAGTCGCTGTCACTGATCAAATTAAACGGGGGGGCCTGATACGGCAGCGTACTGGCGGCAAAGAATGGGTTGGTGGCCAACATGTTCGACTCCTTGAAATGACTTTCCCTTAGAGTAGGCAACCCCCGGAAAGACCGCAATCACTTCCCGCGATGGAAAGGAGCGTGCTATCGTAATAACACACAAAAAGCGTTGAGGAACAGAGAGATGATCATACTGGTTACCGGGGCAACGGCAGGTTTTGGTGAAAGCATTACACGTCGTTTTGTCGCCAATGGGCACAAAGTGATTGCCACAGGACGCCGCCAGGAGCGCCTGCAGGTGTTGAAAGAGGAACTCGGCGATAGCGTGCTGACAGTGCAACTGGACGTTCGCAACCGCGCCGCAATCGAAGAAGCGCTGAGCCAGTTGCCCGCTGAATGGCAGGCGATTGATATTCTGGTGAACAACGCCGGACTGGCGCTGGGTATTGAACCAGCGCATAAAGCCAGCGTAGAAGATGATGCGCCGCGCGATAAATGCGCCCATTTCCGTGAGATAAATGGCATCGCTACGGCGTTACACTATTTGCAAAAGAATTACAGTCCTGCTGCGTTATCCTTCCTCTGACTATCTACCGGAAAGTACCGATAAAGCGTCGATAACCCTACACCATAAATAATAGCCAGTTGTTGACGGGTGTGTCCCTTAACCAATAGTCGCCCAATTTGTTCTCGCTCATGTGCTTTTAATGCGTTGGGCCTTCCACCTATGCGTCCCTGTGCTCTGGCTGCTGCCAGTCCGGCCAGTGTCCGTTCGACAATTAGCTCGCGTTCCATTTCTGCTAGTGCCGACATCACATGGAAAAAGAAGCGTCCCATGGCAGTGCTGGTATCAATACTGTCTGTTAAAGAGCGGAAGTGGGCACCGCGTTCATGTAACTCTGATATCAGTGCGATCAGGTTCTTAACGCTGCGTCCTAACCTGTCCAGTTTCCACACTACCAGGGTGTCTCCGCTATTAATGCACTTTAAAGCACGAGTGAGACCTGGGCGGCTGGCAACTTTCCCACTCATTCGGTCTTCAAAAATGCGGTCACAGTTTGCACTCATGAGCGCATTACGTTGTAAATCGCTGTTTTGGTCGATTGTTGATACGCGGATATAACCGATGACGGCCATCATTTTTCCTCCTCTACATCATGGTGGGAGGATTTTTACAGATTTCGCTATGTGTAACTGCTTTTCCAAAAACCTTGGTTTGGGAGAGGCCGCAAGCGCCCCTTACATTAAGAGCAGGGGGCGCAATGCAAACGGTGTTTGGACCATCTGGTCTGATGGAGCGATAGAGGTCTACGGCATGAGTGGTGTACATGATGCAGGGAAAGCCACTGTAACCTATCCAATAGCCCTGCCCGCTATTTCGCGATATATCAGCTTTGCTGAGCGCATTTCATCTGACAGAACAGTAAACGCGGTTCACGTATCAATGATTATTGATAATGAAGTAACCGCTTCTGGATTTACCGCTCGCTGCCAGAATGTTGACGGCACGGCATCGTCACATTCATTTTCTTGGAGGGTAATATATGCGCCTGTTTAATCCAGAAACGATGACAGAAGTTATTCAGGGGTTTCATGATACAGCCGGGGCGATTGAATTACCGGACGATAACTGGTTTTTCACATCCACTGAAATTCCAGAGGGAAAAAAACTCGCCGTTAATAACAGCGGCGAGCCAATTTTAATTGATATTAGTCAGTTGGCGGAGTAGGCCAGTTGATATCTGGTGCGCTGGATATGTCCACAGCTTCCAGCGCATCGAGATAATCCAGCCACAGATTATATTGCTCCTTCTCCGTGTCCTTAAGTCGGCCCAGCGCGGCTTTGCCGGGCCACTGTTTGCTGTTCATGTAATCATTGGCCTGGTCAATTCGGGACTGCTTTTCTGCTTCAGCGGTAGCGGCATCGGCGACGTGCTGTGCTTCACTATCCGTTACCCACTTTTCCCCATCCCATTTATCATATTTTGTCCCCGGGGCAATTGTGGTAAACCCGTCCCGAATGTCCCCGATGTAATCAACCGTGCTGGTAGTACCGTCGTCTGTTGAATAAACGGTTTCACCACGATGATTGGGTTCATAAACCCATCCGCCATCGTTGAATACGGCTACCAGTCCCACCATCTCCTCTCCAGGGTCTGTATCGGTTGAGTTTCCAGGCATCGATAGGCCGACATAGATATATTCATCAGACCAGCCTATGTACTCCCCCGTCATAGAGTCATAATAAAAACAACGAATGTCCCCGGCTTCTGTAGCTAATCCATTTTCGTCAAATACTGGTTTCATTATTTAGCCCTTACCAGAAAGTTGAATGCGATATTTCGAGGACGGTTCTCTTTTGCAGTTGGCACAGTCCTGGAGGCATCAATAGCTATGACACGATCCTTCCATTTATCATCTACGGTGGGGTTTGAGGAAACCAAAGTTCTATCCACATATCGAGTGCCGGTGCTTTTGTTATATAAAACACCGCTTGATGTTGCCAATGAGCTTAATGTGAAATCCATTTCACCTAAAATGTTACGGATGGCATCACCCTGAGCACTTAATAGTGTTCGCCCACTATCTACTCCACGCCCATCATCCCAGATACGCAAAAATTCTCCGCGAGCTTCAGTAAGGGTTAATCCTGGAAATACCTGCGCAAGTTTAGGATAAGCCGACGCAGAGAACGTCGCACCGTTGAACTTCAAAAACACCATATCGGCCCATTCTGTCATGACAGTATTCGGCATTGCCGACGATGGCCAGAAGAACGGAATTCCGATAGCTGGAGCGCCTGCTCCTAAACGAAGGTTTTGAAGAAATGCGGCTTTGTCGGGAATGTCTGCGCCGTTCTGGTCTTTGGCCAGTTTCTCCGCCAGCTTGTTTAGCACGGTAGTCGCAAAATTCGGATCATTACCCAGGGCATCTGCCAGCTCTTTCAGCGTATCCAGCGTCTCAGGAGCCGTACCTGCAAGGGTTGCAATCGCTCTGGCAATAAACTCTGTCGTCGCCAGTTTTTTGCTGTTGTCATTAGCTGCAGGTGTAGGTGCTGTGGGGGTTCCGGTAAAAACAGGGCTGGCCTTCGGCGCGTACTGGGGATGTGGGTCAGCAGCGGCTATATGCGCAGCAAGGTCTGTTCCACCTTTTTCTACCTTTTGCTTAAGGTAGGTCGTGCGGCTGGCCAGCTGTTTAGCCTGGCGGTTAGAAATTCCGTCAGGCCCGCCCAGTACGGGGTCAGAGACCTCAATCTGATAGATGCCGTCTTCCCACTGTGGGGTTTCGGGTAGGTTTGCCATAATTAACTGCTCCCGTGGTTATAGCTGCCGTCATAGTTGACGGTGTTGTTGTAGCGAATAGCGACAGACTGATACTCCAGGCTTGCCAGATGGCAGCGGGCCGGAGCAAAAGCTGCGAGCGTTTGTCGTAACAGGGCAGCCTGATCGTTAGTGATAGGCTGTTGAAGAATGACGCGGTAAACAGCCCAGGCTTCAGCATCACCATGGATATAGTTGCCGTTATAGGTAGCTTTGCCGTCGTAGCTGACCTGGCCTGTGCCCTCAATCAGATCCACCTCGCCGAAACCGAAACGACGGATGATTTCCCTGATTGACCACGGCGTCCCTTTGTAGCGGTGCAGCTCGATGGCAGATTTGATAAGCGTGCGACGTACATCATCCGATTCCGCCAGTTCCCAGCCGTCGCCGAACAACGAGAACTGCTCGCCCAGCCATGGCAGCGCAGAGCTGTCGGCGATATCGACAAGGTAGAGCATCAGTACATTCAGGTTGATGCTGTCCAGCCTTGCGGCCAGCCTTCCAAGTGTTCTGAGGCTGATATCACCCTCAAGCGGTGGCGGAAGTTGTAGCGGATCAGCCATCGGATACCCCCGTCATGTTGAGAGCAATCGCCGTACAGTTTGCCCATTCGTTTTCTGCCACTACTTTCAGCGCCGGTGTCACCAGTTCGACCTGATACACCCCTGCAACGGACAGCACGCTGATAATCTGACTGGGGACAATATCTCGCCCTAACGTGGCGGCACGGGATGCCACCCAGTTCTGTATGGCACCGTTTGCACTGTCCTTTATCGAGTTGGCATCCTGGTCACGGTAGATCGTGATGTTGGCTTCAATGGCGTAATCCACCTGCACAGGCGTTTTAGCCCGCACGGTATCAGTGAGCGGTCTGACTTTCTCATCTGAGCAAAAACTCTCAACCAGCGTGAGAATACTGTCGTCAGGCAGGCCGGTGCTGAGCAGCGGGTACAGCTCTACGGTACCAGGAACCGGGGAAAGCACAGCGACGTCAACAATGTTGGGATGCGCCTGCATGGCATGAAAGCGGTATGCCATGCGGCTTCCGGCGTTGGTGAACGACTCCGGGGCCAGTTTGATGCGCTCGCGCAGCCTGTCGTTGTCTTCCTGTTCTGAACCACCCGTGCTGGCTGCAAGATTGGTTACCTGCAGGTCAATGTTATCAATCTCATCGAGCAGTTGGCTCACCTGTGCCGGTTGCCAGCCGTTGCCAGCGGCTCCCGGTTCGGTACAGGTGGCCGTGGCATTGACCAGCAGCAATCCGGCTTTCAGCACCACATCCGTATCGGTGGCAAAAATAATGCTGTCAGACGCGCTGACTCGGGTGCCTGCCGGAATCAGCACATCAGTATCAGGTTCCTCATCCACGGAGAACTGGAGCGGGATGGAAGCCGGCTGTGCGGAAAGGCGGTACACACCGACCAGTTCACCGAGGTAATCAATCATCGGCTCACGGGCAAAGGCGACCAGATTCTGTTTGGACGCTTCCTGCACTGCCACTCTGACCAGCATTTCCCGGTATGCCCACAGGTCAATCAACAGACGTTCAGCCTGAGCGGGGTACAGTGTTTTGCCTGTTTCGGCTTCGTACTGCGCAATCATTTCAGCCGTGATTTTATCGGCGTCACGTTCAATAAAATCGGGTTCTGTCAGCGCCATAGCAACTCCTGAGTCCGGGTCTGTCCGTCAGAGCCTTTCCAGCTCACCCGGAGCGTAAGATGTTCGCCGTCAACGGCGGGTTTAACCGACATAAGCTGGCAGCGGGTCTCCCAGCGGCGAATAGCATCGACAGATTCGCGTACCACATGCGGAATAGCCCGGCCTATGGGCCAGTCGATATAAAGATGCAGGTTACTGCCGAACTCCGGGCGATGCGGGTCGCTGCCGCGAGGAGTTCGCAGGATGATTTGAATGGCCTGCCAGATATCATCCAGCCCCCGGACGATTTCGCCAGGGGCCTGCAGAGCCGGTTGCCAGAATACGGAAGTTGTTTTCATGGGGGCAGTATTGCCCCTGTGCGGGAACGCCGATATTAAAGGCGTTTAAGAAGGTCAGTGAGAGTGATGATTGGAGTTCTGGCCGTCAGAGAGCATGCTGCCAGTTGAGTGGGCATTGCCGTTGATTTCAAGGTCGCCGTTCACCGTGGTGGTGTCAGCGGTCAAATCAATAGTTTTCCCCTTCAGGCTGATACCCACCGCAACCTCGATCACCACATGCTCGATACCGCCTTTAACCGTCAGCGTATGGGTCGCGCGGTTATAGCTGAACTCAGCACCATCCGCGTATTTCGTGCCCCGGACGTCTTTGTCGCTGAACGGTGGATTATCGACGTCTGAGTACACCGCGCCCAGTATGACACCATCCTCACCGTTGGCATCGAGCAACACCTCAACCTGCTCCCCCACGTCAGGGAGCCAGTAATCCTTGTTGTTCTGGGTATTGCGCTGCAGCACGTTAAGCCAGTTGGTGCGCATATTATCGCACTCAGGCAGACGAACGCGGGCCTGAACCTTGTCGGCATCAACGGCGCTGACCGTGCCGACCTGACGGGTGACAACAGACATTACTTATCTCCCTTTATTACCGTGGATGTGGTGCCATCGTATTTGTAGACGGTCAGTGTCTGGCTCTTGCCGGTCTTTTTACCTTTTTTCGACTTGCCCTGCGTGACTGGCCCTCGTGCCACTTCCAGTTCTGTGATGTAGCCGCTGTTACGGTCAAACGCATGGCGGGCAGTGGTTATCAGCCACGGCCCGGATAACTGACCAAAACCCACCAGTTCAATTTTGTTGCCTGCTGTCAGTTGAGGTGTCCCCATCAGCGTCAGGGAGCCGTTCTGCTGATATTCGTTATGCCTGGCCAGCGCCGAATCCGCTTTAATCCTGGCGCTGTCCGGGTCGCTGACGCGGCTGTTAACCTTCAGTGAATCAGCGCTGGTGACTTTTGCCAGTTTAACCTGTTTATCGCTTTCACTGGTGCCACCGGCAACCTCGTAGGCGATCAGCTTTTTATCGCTACTCTTCTGGTGTTTTACCTTCGCGGATTTGTAGACGCGGTTGATGGTGTCACGCAGGGAAAAACTGGCCACATCCTGTGGCTTCAACTGTTTTACCGGCTCCTGACCGCGCAGCGTGGCCAGATGAGAGAAAATCAGCTGGTCGCTGACCACTTTTACGGCATAACCATACTCGCTGGCCAGTCGATGCAGGAAGCCCACGTCCGTTTCAGCATACTGTGTAACGCGGTCAATTTTGATGGACTCAATACTGCCAACCAGCTTCAGCTGATGCTTTTTGGCAATCCGCCCGGCGATGGCCGCCAGCGTGGTGCTCTCGAAACCACGACTGGATTTTGTCCGCAGGGCGTTGTTGACCGACGTGGCCACGCCCCGGATAGCGACAACGGACGCGGGCGAACTCACCTCGATCTCGTCTATCGAGAACGTACCACAGGACAGCAGCTTCTCGCCCTGATAACCCATTTTCAGCGACAGCGTGTCACCCTTGCCCGGATACCACTTATCCAGCCAGCGGCCATCGGTGTCGTCCAGCTCCACCTCAATGGTATCGGACTCGCTTTTGATGTTATCGCTGTAGGTTACGCGGGTGACATAGGGGGCGATATCGGTGGTGATGTTCTTCTGCAGATACCACAGAGTGAATACCGGACTCAGAACATCGCTGACGCCGGTTAACGCTGATGCGGCCTGTGCAGTGCTGTTTATCTCAGCCATGGGGCAATATCCTCTTCTGTACTGGCTTCTTCAGCCTCGATAACCGGGATCAGCAACAACAACCCGGAGGGCAGCACCGGCGTAATGGCCACGTGCGGATTGGCGGCAATTATCCGGGGATAGCCCAGTGGGTCGCCGTAGTACTGCCATGCCAGAGAATCCCAGCGCTCTCCGTCACGGGTGACATGTTCAAGAAACATCACACACTCCTCGCCAGAATTTTAGCTGCCATGGTGCTTAACCCCGGCGACATCCGGGTGAACGTGGTGCTGGCGGAGTTGAGCTGCCCGGAAACAGCATCCAGCGCTGCCGCGATATTGCTGCCGTCCACGCCGCTCAGCGAAGACTGCGCCTGTTGGACATACGTGGCCGCATCACTGGTGGCTCTGGCCAGACTGATGGCATCAGGCATGGATTCAGAGAGTGCATTAAACGCCGGAACGCTCTGGCCTAACGCCCCGGATACGTTGCCCAGTCCGCTCATCAGCCCCGGTACTCGGGTCAGCGCGACGGCGGGGTTATCCTTCATTTTCTGCGCCACCCGAACGGCGCTGATGGTGGTCTGGAGAACAGACTGCGCCTGTTTGGCATAGTTGACGCCGTCGCGAACGTACTGCGCCACCCCAGAGGGCGAAGGAACGGCACCGGAGACCGCCCCGACGCCGGGTACCTGCGTGCGTATTGCAGGCGGCTGCAGCGGGTTCTTCGGGTCGCCGATGTACTCCCGGAGAGATGCGGTGGCATTGACTGCCAGCACGTTGCCTGTGCTGTCCGTCTGCTCGCTGGTCGCGGTCACGTCGGTAATAACGAACCAGCCGCGATAGTCACCGTTGCCGAAGACCAGCGCCAGTGCCTGATGGGCTTTCATAGCCGTTCGCAGACGCGCCAGCTCCACATCGGGTACACAATAATGCTGATGGAAGACCAGGCTTATCTGGATTTCGTCCAGCTTGTCGCCGACGAACTGCAGGCCGGGCTTGCCTTCGATTCGGGCATGTTCGGCATAATCGACCCCGAAAGTGGCCTCAAAGCCGTCCCAGTAGGTAATCAGTTCAAACTCAATATCACCCAGTACCGCAAACATTATTCGTACCCCCGACGTTGTTTCTGAGCCAGCAGACGCTCCAGCATTTTCTCCAGTTCATGCAGGCTCATATTCAGTGCGCCGGTCAGTCCTGCAGGCGCTGCGGTTTCTTTGCCATTGAGGAAAAACTGAGGATTAAAGCTGACCTGAATACCGCCAGACGTTCCGCCTCCGGCTGCAGCTGCGCTACGGCCTGAATATCCCGCAGCCATGATTTCCGGCGACGGGATGCGGGGAACGTCCGGGGTCATTTCGGTGGCAAGACGCTGACCCGCTAGTGCGGCCAGTGGTGTGGTACGCTGCAGGCCAATAGCGGCACCCTGCGCGATGTTGTCACCAAAGCCTATAAACACGCGGCTCGGCGAATGAATACCCAGCTTTTCCTTGAACCAGCCGCCAACACTGTCGCCCATATCGGTTACGGTGGTTTTGAGCGACTCCCATTTGTTTTTGATGCCGTTTATCAACCCGTCGATAAGATGGCCACCGAAGTCAGTGAACTTCGCGGGCAGATCAACGCCGAGATATTTCAGCGCAGCCGCAAAGGCTTTATAGAGCAGACCAACCGGCGACCAGTTAATCAGCAGCTTACCAATCCCCACGATACCGCCGTTAAACGCCTCTTTAATGTCAGCCCAGCGCTGTTTAAACCAGCCGCTGACAGCCCCCCAGTTGCGGTAGATAAGATAAGCCGCCGCCGCGACGGCGGTGATGGCAAGGCCGATGGGATTCATCAGCAACGCCCGACCAATCCAGAGAACGGCACGCCCGGCGAGCATAATGCCGCGAACCAGCCCACCTGACAGCACACCACCTAGTGTTCTGGCTCCTCTGGCGACGGCGCTGAAGCCGGTCACCAGCCAGCGAAGTTTGCCGCCTTCACCCAGCGCGAGCGTCAGGCGAAGCCAGTTGGCCCGCAGGAGCACGGCACTTTTCCAGACGTTAACAAAAGGGGATATAAGGAGATTCAGCCCCAGCTTGAGACCGATAGTGGCCATCTTGAAAGCGAGTAATGCTCCCACAACCTTTATGGTGCCGCTAACAAGTTGCGGATTTGCGGCTATCCATTTGCCGACACTGTCCATTAAAGGAATAAAAGTCTCACTGAGTTGAATTAGTGAAGGGCGCAAAGACTCCCCAATACTTATTGCTGTTTCGTTAAATGCAATCTTCGTTCTGCGCCAATGCCCTTCAAGAGTCGCATTCTGTTTTTCAGCGTCTGTATCTAGTGTGTTCTTCGCTGATGGACTATTCATTTCCTGCTTATTGGAAAGATACTTATCCCAGCCTTGCCGCATTGACAGCAGATGGTTGACGGTCTGAATATCAGTGAAGACTTCTGCCAGTCCGAAGGACTCCATCAGCTTCTGTTGACCTTCCTGGTCTCCCGAGTCCTTTGCCGCATTCCACTGTTGTACGAACGCTTTGCCTTTGTCGTCAATGAAGGCGTTGGCAATCATCAGCGAGGATTCATACTGCGAAAACCCTTGTGAAACTAAGTTCTGCATGGATTTCTGATAATTAATCCCGGCCTTGGCATATTTCTGAATGGTATCGTTTCGCCCCATCGCCGCCAGCCAGTTGGACATATTGGTAACGGCTTCTTCCGCAGAGCCGCTGCCTTTGCCGACCTCCAGGCTGGAAACGATCTGCATAATCGCTTCTTTGCCTGTAATTCCACGGGCAGCAAAAGCTTTGGCCATACCGGGCAGTGCCTTAGCCATGTCTTTCAGTTCAAACGAGCCGAGTTTTGCACCGGTAGCAGCCATACCAAATGCCTGCTCCAACTCTTTGGCATCGGTAATTTTGAGGGCGTCGCTGAAGGCATAGGTCATTTTGGCAAGGTCGGTCATATCGGCTTTAGTGGCCGTGGCCGCTTTACCCAGCATCCCTGTGAGCTGAGAAGCCTGATTAGGGGCCATACCATCAGCAACCAGCTGCCCTACACCCTGCAAAAGAGACTCCTGAGTCTGGTTGACTTTAGGAGCAATTTCACGAATTGCTTTGCCAATAGCCTGTTCTTGTTTTGCATCTAAATCGCCGGTGACGCTGATATCACGCAGTTGCGACTCGATTGACGCATATTGTTTGACAGAGGCCATGACCGGCGACCCTAGCGTTCGGGCGATGCCGTAAGTCTCTGCCCCCTGCCCATAGAGCGCCATACGGTTGGACTTCAGCGCATCACTGGTGGCCGAAACCGCTGACAGACGGCGCTGCTGGCGCTCGATTTGCTCCATTGTGCGACTTACCCGCAGCAGCTCACTGTTGAGGCGCTGCATCCGCGAAGAACCTAACTGGCCATAACGTTCAGTCGCACGGGTTAAGGCGTTCTGGCGCTCCTGCAGGCGTCGCGATGTATCGCCGAGGGAATCAAGGGCGCGTCGGGTGCCACTGACGGCTGAGCGGAAGCTGCTCCCGACAATGCCGCCAATAATGACGCCGACTGAAAATTCATTGGCCACGGTGGTTATCCTCTGAAAGCGGAAAAACGGAAGGAAAGCGTCTGAGAGGCATGCAGAACAGCCGCGTGTGGCGGCTGTTAAGTGATGAGGAGTTACTGATTGTCGCCGAACTCGCTTTTGATTTGCTCTTCAGCCTGCTCCAGCCACATCTCCAGATCGTCAGTATCGAGGGCATCAATCTCCCCCGGCTGAAATCTAAACCACCTCGCCAGCAGCCCCTGCGCCTGCATCAGCGTTTTCGTCGCTCTTGCCCAGCCCAGTGACTTGCTGAAATCGTTTCTGCAGCTCCATGTAATCGGCAAGATCCATGTTATCGAGGTCTTCGGGGAGAATACCGGTGCTACGGGCAATCAGCGGTTCGTCCCAGTCAGCCGGGTCTTTACTGATTTTGCGCACCTGCTTCAGGTCTTTGACCGTCAGGCGTTTCAGTTCAACCTGCTCAACTCTGGTGCCTGCTGCGGTGGTGAAGGGGTAAGACAGCTTAAAAGTATCGGATTGGGTCTGCGACATGATCGTGCTCCTGTGTAAGTTCAGAGCAGTATGTCTGGAGGTGGACGTGACGGATATTAAAGGGGATTAAGAAGAAAGGGGCCGAAGCCCCTGTGATGTCAGTGAGTGCGAAAGCCTTTGCAGTTACGCAGGAAGGCGATAAGAAGTGCCTTTCCTTCGGATTTTCCGATGCCGGTGAACCAGTGGTCAGGTGGCTCCCATGCCTCAATCAGGTCAGCCAGCTTCCGTGCTTTGGTGCGGGTGCAGTCAATCGGGTCATTGGTTTTCTGGGTATTAAAAAGGTTTTCCACCCCCGGAATATCAAGGATGGTAAACCACGTACCATTTCCCATGCCAATCGAACCACAGTTCCCGCCTTTATCTTCAATCTCGACGGTCACCGTCAGCCCCCGATATTGATGCGGTAGTCGGTCAACTGGTCAACGCCGCCGACGCGGAAGATGTTGGCCAGATAGTCCAGCTCCAGCAGCTCTTCACCATCCAGTACCTGCTTGATGTATGTGCAGGTGAAGCTACTGGAGAACTCAGCTTTCTCGTGCTGTTTGAACGTCCCCAGCGGGTTCTTCTTGAACATGATTGTCAGGAAGGTGACCAGCGGAATTTCGTCAATCAGCCCCTGCGAACTGTAACGCTGGACGCTGGAACGGCACTGCAGCGCCAGCGACTTATACGGATTCGCGGCAGACAGCATCGCGTCGCGGTAAAAGCTGTTCCACTTGATCTCCCCCTCCAGCTTGTCGAAGCCTGCCGGGAGTTCCACCTTGCCCACCATCCCAAGCGCCTTATGCTCCTGCATGGTCATGGAGACGTCAGGCAGTTTGACCTCCTCGGCCCGGCCCAGCAGGTTAGCGCCATCCAGGTAGATGTTGGCATTCGTGATGCGGTTGATCTCAATCTTTGCCATCAGCTATTCCCCTTCAGGGTTAACAGGTATTCCGAGGTGATCTCGGCCTCAAACGTCAGTCGCTCCAGCGGTGGTGGTGGCGTGTATTTGTAGCTCAGCAACAGGTGACCGGCGGCAAGCTCCGTCTCTTCGTTGCGGGCCGGATCAAACCAGCAGCTGAAGCCCAGCAGCGCACCGTCGCCAATCAGCTTGCGACCGTAGGCGTTGACTGACTCCGTCAGCGCATCAATCAGCGCCTTGGTAATCGGCATGTCGATGTACTGCTGGCTGAAGTAACGCATGGACTCGTTGATCACATCACCGGTACGGCGAACGTTCTCGAAGTTGCGCATATGGGTGACCGTTGGCCATGCCGCCATACGGTTGCCCCACAGACGCAGGCCGCTGCCGTAGCTGCTGAAGACCGTGGTGATGCCCTGTTCGTTGAGCAGGTTCACCTCGCTCTGCGGGTCGTCAATCATTGCCGACAGCTGGCGCTCCACGCCGGTGATACCCAGAATTTCCTGGTTGGAGGACGACCACCAGTAGCCCTTGTCCAGGTCGACTTTGGCACGCAGACCTGCAGCACGCTGGCTCAGCGGCTCCAGCCGTTCGCTGTTGGTGGCCGCGTCGTACACCTTGACGTGCGGGTAGCACAGACGGACGCGGTCGGAGCTGGTGTTGAAGTTAATGGTGCCTTCCGGGCCACGCCCCGCCAGAGCCTGAGCAAAAGTGGTACCAATCGGCGCGTCGATGTAGGTCACCGCGCCCAGCTTCTCAGCCATGGCGATAAGCTCAACCGAGACGCTGTTCTGGGTGCAGAATACCGGGGCAATCAGGATTTTGGCGAAGTAGCCAAACAGGTTGAAGCTGTCGTTAAGCAGCTTCATGCCGGTACGGTTGCCCGCCGCGTTAACGGCACCGATGATATCAGCCGGGGTGACTTTAGTTGGATCAGCATAGTTATAGCTGGCCTTCACCGTTGCATCTGCCGCGATGCTCTTACCGAGGTTGGTAATCACCCCGGTCTGTGCATCAAGCGAGTAGTCCTGACCTTCCACATAAGGCTGGCCATCGCTGTCCGGTTTCAGTACCAGCTGCGCGACCACCGGATTAGCCAGCTGTGCCTTGCCCGTCGCCTTGTCGAACGTTACGTCTTCATCGGCCACAGCGGTTTTATGCACAGACGGATCAAGCACGTTAATGACCAGAACGGTGCCTGCCCCATGGTCGTAGATCGCATCCAGCGCCTGCGGAATGGTAAAGCCGGTGAGCTGGCTGCCAAACGCCGCGGCATCTTTCTCAGACAGGCACTGCACCAGCGTATTGACGTCCCCCATGGGGGCAGTACCAATCAGGCCAATGACGGCAGACTTCACCGTTTTTACCGGGCGGGCACCGTTTTCCACCTCAATGGTTTCGACGCCATGCAGATAGTTAGCTGCCATGGGAGTCCTCCGTTTTCACATCGTTGTCGCCGCCGCTCCTGCGCTTTTGTGGCTGCACAGCCGGTGTGCTGGCGGGTTTAGTCTCTTCAGATACCGGCGTCAGATGCTTCAGCGCCACCAGTACCTTCACATAGTCATGCTCCTCCGGCAGGGAAACATTCTTCCCCGGCCAGAGCAGGATTTCGGTTCCGTCCGACAGCGTGACGCCGCTGGCCGGGCCGGAATAGCGGTATTCTTTCATCACTCGCTTTCCTCATAGTTCACTTCGGTTAACAACGGGCCGGACGGTAAATCGCTGTCTTCGATAAAGACGCTTTCGGTTGCGAAGTCGAGAGCGTACTGCCACAGCCCCTTGACCTCACCGATAAACACTTCACGGGTCAGCCAGATACGACGGCGGCAGTTCGGCGGGGTGTAGCCACCGAGGATGCGGCGGACTGCATCCAGAACGTCAATCGCACCTCTTTTACCGTTGAGCTGGCGGAAGACCACCGTGACGCAGAGCTGGATAGTCTGAGGCTGGATCACCGCACCAATATCATCGGGTTTGTCGAAGCGCGAACCGGCATAGCTCAGCAGCAACGCCCCGACAGGATGATTTAGACGGTATTCGGACGGCTTTTCCGGGAAGTACTCCACCTGCAACTGGGGCAGCTTCTCGCGCAACCGGGCCAGCACAGCATCGAGGACGGGCAAAACGTTCATCAGTATTTCTCCAGTAAGCCGTCGCGCCCGCCAAAGGTGGGCCGGCGTGCCCGCGCCCGTATTTCACCGGACTCAGGTACGTCTTTTTGAGTGGACTGCAGCCCCAGCGTCAGCTTCCCGTCGCGGATAGCCTCAAGCTGACGCCGGGCCTCTTTGTTGTCGTCTTTGACGGTGTCAGGCAGATCACCTTCAGGACGACGGACATACAGGCGGTAACGCACCAGCGTGATGGCAATATCCCGCAGAACGGTAGGCACTTCTGCCAGCGGCAGGGTATAGCGACCACGAAGGTGCGCATCAATCAACTCCCCGGCGTAGCGAATACAGCTGTCCACAACCGTCACATTCACCGTGGCAGGGGTGTCGAAATCCACGACCTCGTTAGTGAGCTGAATCAGCGTTGACTCAGGCACTTGTTCCTGTAAATCCGCCAGGGTGCAGTACATGTCACACCCCGCGCAGGATGCGGATAACATCACCTTCGGCCAGTGCTTCATCCAGCGCAATCCCGGCTGAAATACCTGCCGGGGTGTCGCCTGATGCTGCTGTCTGGGGAACGGCGCAGGCATTCGCATCCGACTGGACGTTCAGCCCCCTGGCAATCGCGGCACCGGCCTCGACGGCAACGATACCCAGTACGTTGACCGGCGTTAAATCACCGGCTGCGGCATCCACCTCCGCCACGCCGAGCGCTACGGCCCCGGCCTGACAGGGCGCGTTATCGGCACCGACAAAGCGCTGTTGTGTCAGCGCCGCACTGGCCGTCACGGTAGTGGTCAGAATGACCTGCTGAGTTGTACCCATGACCGTCTCCTTATTTCACGATGTTGGTGACGAGATACCCGGCATCGCCACCGACCACGGCGACTTTGTAGATATCGGTATAACGGCAGTACTTCACCTTGCCGCCGACGCCATCATATTTGTCCGCCACCGGCATCCCTTTACGGCGCAGGGTGTAACCGAATGACGGCTCATTTTCGTCGGCGCTGTCAGTGCCCGGCTGGGGTTTGCCGACGTAATGCAGCATCAGGTTGTCGCCCCAGATATCGGTCGGTTTTTTATCCTTGTCCTGTGCGTCTTTCATGGAGTTCATGGAGACCGGTTCGCCAATCACTACGTCTTCCAGCTGGAAAAGGTCTTTCAGAATTTCGATGGTGATACGCTTGCGCTCGTTAGCACCAATCGCGGCCTGAATCGCGGGGTGGAACTTCAGTAGCGACATGACGCTGGCCCCCATGGTCATCAGGTTCGGACGCAGACCGGTAGCGTTACGTACCGCTTCAATCCCGCCCTCGATGATGCCAATCGGATCACCCTGGCCACCTGCCCAGCGTTCAGCCGCAGCCAGCGCTTTGACGTTAGCTGCACGGTAGACGTTTTTGTCCTGGGCCAGACGGGCCGCATATAGCTCGCGCTTGAGGTTGACGCCGCTGGTCACACGGCGAATGGCTTTGGCCTCTTCGTTGAACATCGACTCGGCCTGCTCGCGATAGTCCACCGGCGCGGCCAGATCGTGTTCGTTGAGAACCAGGTCCAGCTTGCCGGTTTTCTCGCGTACCAGAACGTTGCTGTCAGCCCCTACGGCACGCTCGGTGTCGTACTCCACAAAGGCGGATTTACCGAAAGTCGGAACGGTCACACCTTCCTTATCGGTCTGGACAATGGGGAAGATGCGCTCGCCGATGAACGCGGCATTTTTATAACCGCGAGCGATGCTGGTCAGCACCGGGTCAACAACGCGCTTACCCTTTAAATAGTCAGACATGTTCTCTCCTTAATTACAGGCAGCGGGAGACAGCAGCGTCGTAGCTGATGCCCTCTTTTTTCGACAGTTCCAGCGCTTTCTGATGCAGCGCCAGACGTTCCGGGTCGGCTTCAGCGAACTCTGCTGACGTCGTGTTGATATCCGTGTTCACGCGGTCTTTGGTCGCGTGCTCACTGAAATTCAGTACCGGGGCAGTGCCATCCAGCAGCGTCTTAAACGCCGTGGCCAGCGGGGTGCGGGTATCGCCCTCGGCGAACTCGACAGGCTTATCACCACCGGCTACCGCATCAAGAATGGCAACAACAACCGGTTTTGCTGCCGGGGTCAGGCGACCCGCGCCGACCAGCTTCTCGGCAAAGGAGACGTTGTCCGCGTGCAGTTTTTCCTGCCTAGTCTTCGCTTCCTGTTCCGCCCGCTGGGTGGCTTCCGCTTTCAGACGCGTATTTTCCGCCTGAAGCGCTTTGATTTCTTCATCAGTCATGGTGCTGTTCTCTTGTTGAGGGTTGGGATTGTGTTCACTGAAGTCCGGTTCAGACTTCCCGGTGTCGCGGTAAGCCTCTTCGCGCAGGGAGTCAACCTGCCATGAAGGAAGCACCTTGTCGGTCTCGTCCAGCCCGAACTGGGCGATCAGAAAATCGCGCAGACGCCCCCATAAAGAGGCATTGGTGATATCACTCCAGTCGGCAAACTCCACGACGCCTTCTTCTTTCTCACCAAACGACACCTGCTTCAGCCCCTTAATGGAAGGTGGCTGCGCCCCCAGAAAGCCGACATGACGCAGGTAAAGCGTGCCGGGCTTCGGATTGTTCGGTGAGTCAGGGAGATAGAACGAGGCGGAGACCTTCTTGAAGCGTCCGTTGCCCACCAGTTCGGCAAACTGCGGGTCGAGCTGGTCAGGTTCAGCCAACAGGTCAGCGCCGTTAAGCGACAAGGATTTCACCCAGCCCCACGCCGGGTCTTCCGTTTTGGGGTGGCCAATAACGAGTGGTGCTTCATGGACGGACGGGTCATAGGCTTTCACGCAGGCGGCAAGATCGCTTTGCGTGAACGGCAGTTTCGCGCCGTGCATATCGGTATGAGTACCGGCTTTAAAAATGTGAATGGCTGGCATTTTGCTGTCCCGCGTTACGTTGTCGGGGACAGTCTGTGGAAAAAGCATCAGCAGCGCTTTTAATCTGCTTTAGAAAAAATCGGGGGTATCAGTACGGGGAATGTCACGCTGCAGGCGAATAGTGGTGCGAAGCGGGGGCTGTAAAGCCTTTATAAAGGTAATACAGCCCCTCAGCGGCTGGCAATGATAAATCACCCGCCTGTAGATACAAAACTCAGCGACGGGCCGCTGCTTCAAGATGGCGGACAATCGTATCGAGGATGGGGACAACCACATCAGGCTGCAGCTCTCCGTCACCCGTCATCGGCAGGAACGGACGGGCCGGAAGCTCAACAGATTCATTACGCCCCGTTTTACCCCCAAACTGGTGAACAGGCCCATAAACGACGTTAGTGCCGACCGCGGCCTGCCTGTCATCATGATCGGTTGATACTGACCCCATCAGACGCCCGGTCTTCTGCAGTGTTTGTCCGTCACGTTCGATTGCTGCCAGCGAAGGAGTCCATCCCGGACGGCCCTCATCAAGAAAGTTAAACTGCGTTTCCGCCAGCAGGGTTCCGGCGATTTTGCGCATCGCGGGTTCAAGGTCTGTCGCGGCCAGGTCCAGTGCACGGAGGCTCCGGCGCAGGGATTCATCGTTAATGGTGACATTGACCAGGTTATCGGAAGCCATCGTTATCCTCTCAGTTCCTGCTGTGCCAGCGGTTTAAGCGTGCCCTGATAGCGGGCCAGATCAGGACGGTATGCCGCCCCCGGTGCGTATGACCAGCCAACATCGGTAGCCACCTTCGTGGTGCCGGTATTGAACGTGGCGACGTTCTGCATCTCGCTCGTTTTCTCTGACACCAGCTTCAGCTCCCAGCCCATGGCTGCGCCAGAGCCGGACACCTTCAGTCCACGGGCACGCACATCCGCCGCGCTCAGGGCAATCACGCCACAACGGCAGCGCCAGCCGTTCGGCGGGTAGAACGCCTGCCAGAACGGGTCATCATAGCGCAGCACCAGACCATGCAGCGCCAGATGGCTCTTGCGGGTATGGCTGTCGTTGATGCCGGTATACATCCAGTACGGCCTGTCATCGACGTTCTCCATCTGTTCGGCCCAGCGACCGGCGCTGTAGAGCACGGACATATTGGTACGAAAGATGGTATCGAGCCTCCACGGGCTGCCCTGCTGGATGGTGACCGGCTCGCCCGTTACCGGGTCTGTGGTATCGCGTGGCCCCCACCATCCCTTGCGCTGCAGCTCCGGTTCCAGCTCCTGCCGGAACCAGCGGTCAGTTTTACCCTCATCCAGTGCCTGCTGCAGGGCGCTCCTGATATCTTCCAGGATATCAAGGCGGGTCACTTTGGCGACGGTAAAGGCGCGTGCATGGGCATCCTGCCACATCTCCTCCCAGTCCCACGTGAAGCTGTACCCTTTGGACTTCAGGTAACTGATAGCCCGTTTTGGGGGCAGCGTCATGCAGTACGCCAGTTCAGCCGTTGTCACGCTCATGCAGACGCCCCCAGACAGTTGCAACAAACATGATACGGGCCAGCCGTTCCTGCAGGTCATCCGCATTCATCTGCGGGTACAGTTCAGCCAGCGCCCCCAGCAGCTCAGACGGGTTAACGCCATCTTTCACCTGGTTAAAGAGCGGCTCCAGCACCGGCGCAAGTACGCCGTTTAAGGTGCCACCGTTCATCAGAATATCCAGCGAATCATCGAGGTCCTGCTGGGCCTGTATATCGGCATCAATCGCCTCGGCAAATGACAGCGGCAGCGCGTTCTTCTGGCGCTCTGACGGTGGTGTCTCGTCAATATCGCCGTCCTGCAGCTGGTACTCACGCTTGAAGTATTGCGGGGTGAAGACCAAACCGGCGCGGCTGAGTTTCTCGTCGCGGGTCGCCTGGGTATCATCGACCGTTCCCTGTTCCCACATCTTCCAGACGGGGCTGGCCACATCGCCAAAGTTCATCGATACCGCCATCCTGATGGCCTGATTCACCGCGCTTTCCACGATATCAGCGTCAGCGTCACGGATATCATCGGTGACCTCCAGTCCGGCCTGCGCGGAGGCGCGGTTACTGTTGGCCTCGGTGGTCTGGTTCTGCCCCAGCAGGGCGATGGAGATTTCACTGCGGGCAAGCGTTATCAGGTTCTGATAAATATCGCTGCTGTCGGCCTTGCCTGCGGCCTCCTTAATTTCAATGGAGGAATCGTCAGGGATAGCGGCCACCGCGTCTTCCACCATTGCCTCCATGGAATCCAGCAGCAGGTCAATCTCGCCCTGTGCCGTACCGCGCGGATGCTTGCCGATAACCCACGGTGAGCCGTATTTCTCAGCAAAGCGCACCCAGAACTTCATGCCGCCTTTTTTGAAGGTTACGGGCCAGAAGCACATCGACAGGTCAGGGAAGCCATACGGGTTATCGTAGGTCGCGTCCTGACGCGGTACCACGAACTTGTTCAGCGGTACCGGCTCGCCTTCCAGCCCGGCGTCCTTGGCGCGAAAGCGCAGCAGGTTGTCGTTGTCGTACTGGAACCATTCCGGCGGTTTACCCACGATATCAGCGATGGCCCAGGATTTAACAGAGCGTCCCCACATGACCTCACAGGGCTGATACCCGTAGAGAACGGCGTCGGTCATCTCGCCGATGATGCGGGACAAATCCAGATCGTCGAGCATATCCCTAATGAAGCTGAATACCCGCGCCGGGGCATGACCCCGCTCAAGACCGCGCTCCAGCGACTTGACCGCCGCCTTACGCCTGCGGATGCAGCCGCCGACCAGCGGGTCGGTACGCAGCTCGCGATAGATGCGGATATCCCGGCCCTGAGATTTCAGAATGGGGTCAGGGTTAGGCAGGTACATCCCCAGCCCGAAGAAGTCGATGGAGCGGCTGCGCGAGGCGATCTGCTCCGTCAGCGTTTTATTGGGTTCGGCAAATTTGACGAACTCACTGGGTGAAACCCAGAGTCCACGGGCCATCAGTAATCCTCCAGCATACGGGCCGCCTGACGGCGACGGCGTGAGCTTGCCTTCACCGGCCCTTTGTTAATTTCACGGCTGGCAAAGTACGCCAGCGCCAGCGCGATAGCTGAATCCCCGTGTCGTTTGCCATTATCCGTCTTCGCTTTTGAGCGCTGTTCCGGCACGCGGGGAACGCCGTTTACCACCTGAACGGCCCGCAGGTCATCCAGCGTGTCTTCATCCTTCGGCAAGTCCACCAGATTGCCGTCTTCCAGCGCAGCCTTGACCGGCGGCATATGCTCGCGATACCAGCCCTCGGTGGGCATGACCTGCTTAACCCGGCTGGAGCCATAGCGCTGCATGGCGTATTCGGCGAGGTAGGAGCCGTTACCACGGGCATCGAGCGCCGCACCCATCAGATTTGGCAGGCCGTCCATCAGGTACCAGGCGATTTGCTCCTGCTGTTTGAACGGCACGTTGCGCAGCTCCATCACAAACGGCACGCGGCGTACCAGGTTTTTCTCCTGCAGCAGGGGATAGTCCACCGACAGGTCACCGCTGCGGCCAAAGTCTCTCCCCAGGAAAGAACGTGCGTCAACCGGTAGTGCTTCCAGCAATGGTTTGAGGTGTTCGTCCAGCCAGTCCTGCGTCTCGCTCCAGCGGACGTCGTCGGGCTTCAGTTCGTAGCCCTCCGGGCAGGTCAGGCGCAGCACCGGCGTGCCAGCCGACATGCGTGACTCAATCAGTGCGCGGGACAGCCAGGCTCCGCCTCCGTTGGCCGGGACACAGTCAAGCTCCTCCGATGCACCGGCACCGTAGAATTTGTACACCGATGCCATCCACGCCTGCTCGGACGCTTCCGACCATTCTTTCCCGGTTCGCAGACAGACGCGGTGGAACAATCCCTCCGACACAGCCTCCTGGAAAGTAATACGATGTACGCTGCCCCCCTGACGCCCGGCCCGGATATCACCGATAAGCGTATTGAACGGGTTATCGTCACCGTCATGGGTGGAGATAACGCGCACCTTTCCACCCCAGATAAGCATCGCCAGCGCCGCCTTCAGCAGCTCGTCCAGTTGCTCATGGAACGCCGCTTCGTCGATAACAATGATGCCCTGACGGCCACGCAGGTTAGACGGACGACTGGAGAGCGCGACAACGCGGAAACCGGAGTCGGGAAACTTGATGGTGTAGGTCTTGATGTGCTTGTCGTCTTCGTCCTCTTCCCAGAAACCCTCTTCGATTTCACTGGCAGCATAGTTGAATGCCCGCGCCCACATCGCACAGGCCTGGATATATTCGACGGTCATGTCCTGGTTATAGGCGATATAATACACGTTCATCCCGCCTGCAGGCGCTGAAGAGGCCGCAGTCAGCACATCATCGGACGCTTCAGCCCAGGTGATACCGGTACGGCGGCTCTTCTCAATCACCTTGAGCGGCGACGTATCAGCCACCCAGCGCTGCTGGTAAGGCATCAGAACGGCGGGGATATCCAGCGCCGAGGTATCAGGCAAAACGGGAGCAAGCTGGCTCATGTGGCAATCCCCAGAATTTCGCGCTTCAGCGCCTGTACTGCATCGGTTGACAGTCCACCCTTACGGGCAATTTTCTCGGCGTTGCTGGCTGCCTGCTGCGTTCTGGCCCGGACTTCGGACTGGAACTTCTTGAGGTTGACGGACGCGCGGGACAGCGTGGCCACGTTCTTCGCCACCTTCGACAGCAGCGCCACGCGCTCTTTGGGGTCGACTTCGCCTTCTTCCGCTTCCTGCAGCTGGACGATGCTCTCGAACAGTTCGGTCTGAATCAGGGCGATCACCGCCTCCGAACGCGCATCCTGATCGTCAGCAGCTCCCTCGGTCAGCATGCGGGCCGCTTCGGTGGCCGCACGGATAGCGCCATAGCGGCGCTCAATCTTCTGGCCATAGCGATGGATAGCCGATTTGCTGATGACGTAACCCTGCTCACGCAGCAGGGACTCCAGCTCGTTATACCCGCTGAAGCCGGATTCAGTCAGCGCCCGCTCAAGCCAGCGACGCACATCTTCCGGCAGCTTTTCTATCGTGCTGCGTCTGGCCATTATTCACTCCAGTACTTTTCCGGGCGGGCGATGCCGGGGCCGCATTCCACGGTGTATTCCACCAGGTCGACGCCGAGGCGGGTCAGGTCGGCAAACCAGTCGCCGGAGGGTTTTTTCTCCAGATCTACCATCTTGCGGTCGGCCAGATAATCCAGCTCACGGCGCAGCTCCAGCGGCGTGGTGTCCGGGTAGATGGCGCGGGACACGTCCAGCAACAGCGTCTCGCTGGCGGTGTACGGGCGGGTTTTGTTCAGAGCAACCAGCAGGCTCCAGCGCAGGGATTCCCGGCGCACGCGGGCGATATCAACCATTGTTACCTCCTGTATGACGGTACTGCTGTACCACTTCCAGTTTGTTGTAGAGTGCGTCCAGCTTGGCCTCGATAACCGTCTGGCCACGGATGTAGTCCTCGCGGCGAACATAGTTCAGCGGCAAATCCGCCTTAAACCGCATAAATTCTTTCTCCAGCTCGCCCCAGTTGGAGGCGGACTGCTGCAGCGACTGCTCAAGTGAGGCGAACCGCGCAGCCTGGCGCTCCTCCGCTTTACTGAACAGCCACTTGGCCATACCACCGACAAAGCTCATGAAGGTGATGAGGAAGCCCACCACCGTCCAGAATTCAACCTGCAACGTCATTTCTGTAATCCTTCCCGTTCGTCCAGCAGCCCGTTTATCTGGCTGCGCCAGATGCGGCATTGCTTCGCGTTGTCGATGATGTTGGCGAGGACGTCACGCTGGGAGACGCCTGAGTCGCGTAGCCAGGCGTCAGCGGCTTCAGGTTGCCCGGACGCTGTGCCAGTGCCGGTGCCAGCGGCGGCAGTTGTGTCTGAATGGCCGCTGCCGACGGATGCGTTGTCATATCCGAGTGCGGCGTTGTACTGACGCACGAAACCGCGAGTAAACACGCACTCAATGGGATGGCTCTTGCCTTTTTCATCAATCCAGCGCTGTGTGACATCGTTAATTTTCCCCTGTAGTTGTTTGTTCTGGCTCTCAAGTTGGGCTATCTGCTCAAGGTAGCCAGCCTCGGCCTGTTGCCCGGTGGCAACCTGCGCCTGATAACGCTTTGCCCAGTCACGGAGAGCTGCGTTCTCAAGCGCCGTTTGTTCGGTTTTGTATGTATCAAACGCTGACTGCAGCCGACTGAGCGCTGCGTCACCGTCACGTTTTGCGTCTTCAGCGCCATCGTGATAGCCCCAGCGGTTCAGCCCGTAAAGAACAGCCACAAGAGCAAGCGCGAGCAGCATGCCGCGCCACGGTAGTCTTTTAACCAGGTTCCACACAGCTGCTGCCTCCCCATGTGAGATAGCGCGGTGCCAGTTCCCGCAGAATGCGCTGCGGGTAGTGGCGGTTCTCACGCCAGCTGGCGGCGCTGCGTCCGGCATTGACCGTGGCGACATGACCAAACCAGCGGGCGCTGTCCAGCCCTTTCTGCGATGCCAGCCGTTTGTCACGCTGCACCCAGCCCAGACCGCCGTTGTACCCCGACAGGGCCATGGCCATCCGCTCACAGTTGTTGGCGGCGCTTACTCGCTCCCATAGCCAGCGGTCATAGCTGACCAGCGCCCGGATAGCCCATGCAGGATTGAACGGCTCGCGGCTCTTAAGCCCCGGCATTAGCTGGCTTATCCAGTCGGCAGTGGCGGGCATAAACTGCGCCAGTCCCTGAGCACCAACCGGTGAGACCGCATCAGGTCGCCAGCCGCTTTCCTGATGCAGCTGCGCGGCAAAATCGGCCACCGGCGCAGACATCCCCCATTCAAGCCGGGCATTACGGATCACATCGTCGCGATACTGCAGCGCGGCCTGCGGTGGCTGGGCTGCGCGGGCCTGACTGAAGAAGCCGCCACACCACAGCAACCAGGCTACCGTTGCTGAACCAAAGAGCTGCCACCAGAAACTGTGCTTACCCGTGCGAGCTTGCCCGTGGCGGGCAAGCTCGATGCCAAGCCCCAGCAATACCAGCACGGCCCAGACAACCTGAGGCCAGTACATATAGAGGGTCATCGTTAAAGCCCCATCGCTACGGCCAGACAGACTGCGGCAACAATCAGCGCACGGCGGATCAACGCAGCGGAAAAGACCAGGTGAAGGCCAGTCTGGACGGGGAAGCGACCATCAGCCATCAGCCTGTCATCGTGCTTCAGGTACTGACCGGGGCGGGCTTTGGGGAAAAGCGAACGGTCAAGCCAGTAGCCCAGCACAGCCGCCAGCGTGATGAGCGACAGCTTGTAGACAACCACCGGCAGCTGCTGGGGCGAGACCAGGCCGATGGTGCCGAGCAACAGCACAGAGGTCAGCAGCCAGCCGCTGAGGCGGGGCTTTTTAACAGAGGGAATGAATTTTTTCAGGTTTTTCATGAGCGTCTCCTTGTGTAGTGGAGACAGCATCACAAATGGTCGGGGAAAGGGATTTTAAACAGCGTTAATAGTGAGGATGCGGACGAGAACCGCATGATGGCTTTGAAAGAACGACCAGCCTGGTGCGGTAACACCAGGCTGGTCATCAACCCACAGGTATGCACTGTGAGCCGACCAGGGTTCAGTCAGTCTCGCGAGACCAGACTAGCCTGCCATATTTTCATTGATTGCAAAAGGCTTACGGATAATGAAAGAACAATCTTTACCCATCGTCCCATGGATTGGTGGTAAACGTCGTCTGGCGAAGCATATTTTACCGTTGTTTCCGGCCCATACCTGCTATGTGGAGCCGTTCTGCGGGGCAGCTGCGCTCTATTTCCTAAAGACTCCCAGCAAGACCGAAGTCATTAACGATATCAACGGGGAACTGGTGAACCTCTATCGGGTGGTAAAACATCATCTGGAAGAGTTTGTCCGCCAGTTCAAGTGGGCACTGGTCAGCCGTCAGATATTCAAATGGCTGCAGGACACGCCGGAAGAGACGCTCACCGACATACAGCGGGCGGCCCGGTTCTACTACCTGCAGAAACAGGCTTTTGGCGGCAAGGTGGCCGATCACACGTTCGGAACCTCCACCACAAGTGCGCCGCGCTTTAACCTCCTGCGCATCGAAGAAGAACTGTCGATGGCACACCTGCGCCTGTCCAGAACGCTGATAGAGCATCTGGACTGGCACCAGTGCATAGAGCGTTATGATCGCCCCCACACGCTTTTCTACTGTGATCCACCGTACTGGGGAACGGAAGGCTATGGTGTAGATTTCCCTATAGGTAACTATGTCCACATGGCGGAGCTGGCGCGGAGCATCAAAGGTAAGATGATTATATCGGTGAACGATATCCCGGAAATGCGGCAGGCATTCAATGGCCTGAATATTCAAACCGTTGACATCAACTACAGCCTGGCGGGTAAGCCATCACCGCGCCAGGAACTTGTGATATGCAATTTCTGAAAGGAGAAACGCATGAGTTCAGCAATCAATAAGCCCAAAGCCTCATACTTAATGGGAATAACCTGCGATGAGTATGAAACTGCAGCAAAAATCTACACACTTAGCGTCAATGCCGACAATCTGGCAAAGGCAATAAGAGAGATGCAGGCCGCGCTTGAGCGGGTAGAGAAAACGCCGCGAATGCCCCCTGAAGATAAGCTGAAAGGAATACTCATTGGTCAGATAAAATTAACTATTTCCCCCAATCCCAATAGCCATGCGGGCTTGCTATCAGGCCCCTGTTGTTGATGGGCTGTGACACCGTCAATGCGTAAAAAATGATACTCAAGGGCGGATTTAAATCGCCCTTACTTCTATTAGAACTGCACGTGTTTTTAAGCACTTTCCTAAAAAAAGAAGTGAATCACTGCCCAGATAACTAAGGTGATGACGACCAAGCCAACCGCAAGCTCAAGCTTATCTTTAGATGTCATCTTGGCTACAGCAACAGAAGGGGAATCTGGCTCTTTAGTCGATGGATTTTCAGCTGAAGCATCCAAATTTTCAACATGCACCTTATCGGTTACAGGCAAATTATTTGCGTTATCGAAAGCGATTGACTGCAGCTTTAAAAAGGTTTTTGCATCCGTTTTAGCTAGAAGCTGCCTATTCCCCGTGAATGCCGCTTTAAATGTTATGGTCTTCTTTGTCTTATCTGCTGCGCCAAGCAAGCCTCCAATGACCAAACCCGCGCCACCAAATATTAGCCCACCAAGGATACCTGTGCCTGCGGCCTTACCTATGCGGCTTTCCACCTCACTGTCTGCAATTTCAATTGATAGCAGCTCTTCCTTCGGGTTCAGCACAATAGCATCAGGGAAGCCTTGTTTAGGTTTTTTACCGAAGACAATAGTGCCAAAGCCAAAACTTGCCCATCCCTTGGGAAAATTTCCTGCAATAACCTGAATACCCGCCATGTTGGTCTCCTTTTTCTTATACATCCAGCTTATTCTGCATTAAAGATTCAGAGCATATCATGATGCTGTTTTTGTTTTTTTGCTCACCTTTCCCTGTTCCGCCAACGCAAAGGCTGTACGCTCTAAAGCCTTTTTGTCTGAATCATTTAAGTGCTCATAGTTGTCCAACAACGCCGCCTGCCGAGTTGTTAAGGAAGGTCTCTCTACAATAGACCCTGGAGCACACTGACCAGTAAGTATGTAAGTAACATCTATGCCCGCTGCATCCAAAAGAGCCAATTTATCTAAGGGCGTATTGCCCTTTTCCATCCAGTTGTAAATCGTCGCACGAGATATGCCCGTTAACTTAGCAACAGTTTGAGGGCCGATGCGTTTTAATTCCTCAACTAGACGATCGTGAAGTTCTTCTAAAATAATGGACATATACCTTGCTCTGTCTAATTTTTTAGACAATAATCTAACACACATAGTACAAACATAGTTGTATCAACCAAGGAGACAACAATGACTGCAGACCAAGTCAAAACGCTCTTCCGCCAGCGGGGAATTACATTCACCCAGTGGGCAGAAGAAAACGGCTACAGCCGTTACGAGGTCTACCGCGTTCTCAACGGTCAGACCAAGGCTCGGTACGGTAAATCCCATGAAATCGCTGTGAAGCTTGGACTTAAATCAGCAGCCCAAGCCGCCTGATGATTTTTTGTCTGCGTAAAAGGTTATCACATATTGCAAAAAGGGGAATGTGACATGAGTAAGGCAAATGTATCCAGTTCTGGCTCCCGCATTCTGCGCGTTCTTAAAGCACTGCGCGGTCACGCTCTGAACGGGGTTTCTAACGGTGAACTGGCATCAGCTCTGGGAGAGTCTCCAGCCAACATCAACCGCGCCCTAAATACCCTGATTGAAGAAGGGCTGGCGCTCAAGCTTGAAAACGGGCGTTTTGCTCCTGGTGTACAGCTTTTGCAAATCGCCATGGCCCATAACAATGAAATGTCCCGCGCACAGGGGCGCATCGACGAACTTAACCAGCGTGTACTGGCTGGTAGCCGCTAAGGAGTAACAATGGCTCGCACAAAATCACAACATGCTGAACTTGCACCTGACGTGGAGCTAAATCCCGAACTGAAAGCGACTCAAAATCTGATGGCGACAGTAACCAGCCAACTCAGTGATGAACGTGATCTGCTGAATCAGCTTCTTGGTCAGGCACAGATGGCTGATGCATTTGAGCAATTTTCCCGAACAGTTCGGACTTCTAAACTGGCATTTGTTAAAGAAAACAAGCTATATCGCAATCTAAAGGGCAAGAAAACACCGAACGGTTCGGAGTTTTCGGGCACATGGGATGAGTTTTGTAATGTTCTCGGAATCTCCGTTGATAAAGCAGATTTAGATATTGCCAACCTTACCGCCTTCGGTGAAGAAGCCTTAGATTCCATGTCCCGCATGGGGATTGGTTATCGCGAACTGCGCCAGTTCCGCCGCCTGCCGGACGACCAGAAAAGCGCCCTCATTGAAGTAGCCAAAGAAGGCGACAAAACGGCCCTGCTGGAGCTGGCCGAGGAAATGATCGCCAAGCACACCAAAGAGAAAGAAGACCTCAAAACCGACCTCGAAATCAGCCGCCAGACGCTGGCCGAAAAGAAAGATGAGATCAACGTTCTCAAAGATCAGGCTGATGAACTCAAGGCGAAACTGACGCGTCGTGCAACTACAGAGACGCCTGATGAAGAAGGTCAGGCGCTTGAAACGGAAGCCACTGGCTTTAAAAGCGGCGTACTCAGCGCTCTTATCAACCTCAAATGCGGCTTTGAGGCACTGGCCGAACACGCAGAACGTACCGGCATCAGCCACACCCATATCATGGCAGGACTGCTTGATGATATCGAAGCCCGTGTAGTCGACATGCGTCAACAGTTTGACCTGCCTGACTTCCGCGAGATTGACAGCATGCCGGACTGGGTGAAAGAAGCACAGGAAGAGGATGAATAACATGGTCGCGTCACATCTGACACCACCAGTAAGAGAACGGGAACCGCAGGAAAGCCTTTACATGGATAGCCCGGAAGTTCTTGGACACGCGCTATGCACTCTTGTACCAGACATGATGGCGGGATTCTGCATCCTGACCAGTACTGGAGAAATCAGGATTTCAGCACCCGATGCGCATGCATTTGCCACCGCAATGGAAACGTTACTTCTGGAAAAAATTCACTATATCCAAAACGAACGCTGTCGCTGCTCTGCCAACAAACGGGCTGTTGAGATTGCGGAGAAACTTCACGAGAACAGTGAGAAATGGAAGCAATGGCAACAAAAAGCGAAGGCTGAATCATGAATCCAGCGCTGACGCAACGGCTTGTCAGCATAGCCGCCGCCGCTGACGCAGCCGGACACGGTGAAAAAGAGGCGGTATACCGGGCAGCGTGTGAAGAATTACAGATGTCACGCGCCACCCTGCTGAAAAAGCTTAAGGGGGTACGGATGAGCCGACCACGCAAACAGCGCTCAGATGCCGGTAAAACGACGCTGACCCACGATGAGATGCTGACCATCTCCGGGGCGTGGCTGGCGTCTCCCCGTCCCGGCAACGGTAAGAAAGGCTACAGTCTGGAGGATATTGTGGACGGATTACGCGATAACGGTCTGATTATTGCTGGCCGCACCGATACTGAGACCGGGGAGTTTTTCCCGCTCTCAATTGACGCTATCAGTCGCGCCCTCCGCCAGCATCGTATGCACCCCGACCAGTTACGGGCACCATCTCCTGCACTGGAGCTGGCCAGTCTGCATCCAAACCACGTCTGGCAACTGGATGCGTCCATCTGCGTGCTGTATTACCTCAAAAATCCGGCCAAAAGGGCAAAAGGGGACACCGGTCTGCGCGTCATGAGCGCGGCAGAGTTCAACAAAAACAAACCCCGCAACCTTGACCGTATCGTCAATGACCGGGTGTGGTCATTTGAAATCACCGACCACACTACGGGCTGGATTTACGTCGAGTACCGCTTCGGGGGAGAAAGTGCCGTCAACTTCCTGGAAGTGATGATTAACGCCATGCAGGAACGCGGCAGCGCCGACGTACTGCATGGGGTGCCGAAAATTCTGTTTACCGACCCCGGCTCTGCGCTGGTCTCGGCCTCGCTGCTCAATATGTGCCGGGCGATGGGCATCCGCACCATTCAGCATAAGGCTCACAACGCCCGCGCCACCGGTTCGGTGGAAAAGGCTCGTGACATTATCGAACGCAAGTTCGAGGGCGGCCTGCGCTTTCTCAGGGTGGATGATATTGATGAACTGAACCGGCTGGCGCGTCTCTGGCGTATGAAGTTTAACCGCACCGCAATCCACAGCCGCCACAGCATGTCGCGTACCGATGCCTGGCTGAGAATCACCGAAGAGCAACTGGTAAAAGCCCCGCCTCCCGAAATCTGCAGGGAACTGGCCATCTCTGCACCTGAAGAACGCACCGTTACCGGCAAGCTGCGCGTACCCTTCAGAGGCAAGGAATACGATGTGTCTGACGTTCCTGGTGTGTTCGTCGGTGACAAAGTACTGGTTGCACGCAATCCGTGGTCAGACGATGAAGCGCGGGTCGTTATCGTCAATGATGAAGGCTTTGAGACCTTCCACGTTATTCACGCGATACATAAAGATGAACTCTGGCAGTACAGCACCAGCGCACCGGTGATTGGTGAAGAATATCGACAGCTGCCGGAAACTGTTACCCAGACAAACCGCGATCAAGTGGAACAACATACCTACGGCACCGCCAGCCAGGAAGAAACCGAGGCGGCGAAGAAAGACAAAGCCCTGCCGTTCGGTGGTCGCTTCAACCCTTATCTGGACATTGAGCGCGATGACCACCCGGCCTACATGCCTAAACGCGGTCAGGCTTCAGATGTGCGCGGGCCGCGTATCGAGCAGCGTCCGCTGACCCATGTGGAGGCGGCGAAAGCCCTGCGCGAGAAGTTCAGCGCTAACGGCCATACCTGGACGCCGGAACATTACCGCCAGTTAGCGGCACAGTACCCTGATGGCGTACCGGAAACCGCGCTGGATGAGGTCATGGTCACCCTGACCACTCCGGCCCGCAACAGCGTTATCAGCATCGTTAACGGTAACTGAGGAGGAAGGCATGCTGGTACTGAAGCAACAACTGAAAGAGGCCCGCATCCCGCAGGCGGTGGTGGCAAGAGCCGTCGCCGTTTCCGAGGCCACACTGGCCCAGATTGTGAACCATAACGAGTGGCCCCGCACCAGTACGGAGGAGGTGCGCCAGCGTCTGGCGTTATATCTGGAAAGTCAGGGGATTGATACAGCGAAGAGTTTTGATGCTGCACAGGGCGCTGTCACGCCCCGTACAGCGGGTACTACCGATAAAACCAACCTCAGTGAGGAAGAGAACATGTTACTCAAAAAGCAGGTGTTATTTCCAGCAACTAAAAAAGCGTTTGGCCTTTTCCGTGACCCGTTCGCCGATGAAGCCATGCAGGGCGCGGACGATGTGTTCACCACGCCGGATATCCGCTACGTGCGTGAGGCGCTGTTCCAGACTGCCCGCCACGGTGGCTTTCTGGCGGTTATCGGCGAGTCCGGCGCGGGTAAATCCACGCTGCGCCGCGACCTGATTGAACGCGTTAACCGTGAGAACGCGCCGGTGATTGTCATAGAGCCATACATCATCGCCATGGAAGACAATGATGTGAAGGGCAAAACCCTCAAGGCGGCAGCTATCGCCGAAGCCATCATCAGCACCATAGCGCCACTGGAAAGCATCAAACGCAGCCAGGACGCCCGTTTCCGCCAGCTGCACCGCGTTCTGAAGGACAGCAGCCAGGCGGGTTTCAGCCATGTTCTGGTGATTGAGGAGGCCCACAGTCTGCCCATTCCGACACTGAAGCACCTTAAACGCTTCTTTGAACTGGAGTCCGGCTTCAAAAAGCTGCTGTCCATCGTGCTGATTGGCCAGCCTGAGCTGGCGGACAAACTGTCCGAACGCAACATGGAAGTCCGTGAGGTCGTCCAGCGCTGCGAGGTGGTTGAACTACTGCCGCTGGACAACAGCCTCGAAGAGTTTCTGACGTTCAAGCTGCAACGCGCCGGTAAGCAACTGGCCGACATCATGGACGCCAGCGCAGTGGAGGCCATCCGCGCCCGCCTGAGTAATCTGGGCAGTAACCGAAAAAGCATGGTCAGCCTGCTGTATCCGCTGGCCGTCAGTAACCTGGTGATAGCTGCCATGAATCTGGCTGCTGAAATCGGGGTTCCGCAGGTCAACGCCGACGTCGTCAAAGGGGTTTAATCATGAAATCCATCGCCGATATCAACCAGCAAATGAGCAAGGTGCAGTCCGCCATTATGGCGCTCAACGCCATGAACACCACCGTGCAGAGCGTCATGATTGCGGGCAGTAAGCCGGTTATCCGTATCGCCCGCAACGGGCACTGTGCCCGTCTGCTGGAGCAGGGCAAAGCGAGTTATACCCATGTTGGCCATGACGGCTCAGGGCGCTTTCGTCAGGGCGTCTTTGAGTTGCATGGCTGCCGTATTACCTGGTCAGAGTCATTACATTAACCATAAGGTGAACAGAGATGAGCGAAGTAAATAAAGAAGACTACATGAAAGACCGCAAGGGGCGTCTGGTGCCGGTTGACCAGGTGTCTGACTATGACCTTGCGATGGATTCTTTCGTTAAAGAACAGGTTGCCGCCGCGAAAGTTAAACGCGATGAACTCAGCGACTTCAAGCGTCGTGCCTTTGACGAGTGCTATGCCTGGCTTGACCTTGTGGCCGAGAAGTACGGCAGAACGCGTGGCGGTGCCAAAGGCAACGTGACCTTCAGCAGCTTCGACGGTGCTCAGCAGATCACCATCCGCGTGCAGGAAACCCTGACCTTCGGGCCAGAGCTGCAGATTGCCAAAGATCTGATAGACGAGTGCGTCACCGAGTGGTCGGAAGGCGCAAACGCCAACCTGCGGGCCATCATCAGCGATGCTTTCCAGGTGGACAAAGAGGGCCAGCTTAATACCGGACGTATTCTTTCCCTGCGCCGCGTCAAGATTCAGGACGAGCGCTGGAACCGGGCAATGGAAGCCATATCGGAATCACTGCAGGTGGCAATGTCCAAAACCTATATTAATTTCCGGGAGAAAGATAAACACGGGAAACTAATTAATATTCCGTTAGATATCGCTGCCATTTAATTTTAATTCAATTTCTTTTTTATTTCGGCGTCAGTGCCGTGGGCTTCTGCACGCCGAAAACAGCATTGAGGAATAAATCATGTCCATCAAATGTTCCAACTGTAAGAAAGGTATCACTACCATGAAGTTCAGCGACGACAGCGTCATTACCTCTGGCAAATACCATGTGCCAGCCGTCCTCATCACGCTGGTATGCCCTCACTGCAGCCAGCATTACTACACCGAAGTCCCGGCCATGGAGTTCATCCCCTGCGAGGCAACAAAATGAAAGACATGAATTTAGATAACCGTTCGGCGATCTACTATCTGGCGCTGAAAGCCTTTGGCCCTGAAGCACAGACACTGAAGCTGATAGAAGAAGCCGCCGAACTGGCCGCTGCTGCTGCCCGTAACATGAACGGACTGGGCAGTGAAGTTGACCTGGCTGGCGAACTGGCTGACGTTGAAATCATGATTGAACAGTTCCGCCTCAACGGGATGGGCCTGATGATTGACTTTCATAAGCAGAAAAAGCTGGAACGCCTTGCCGAACGACTGGGGGTGACTTATGCCGCAGAATGAAAAATTACCAGATGATCGCCTGGCCCATATCCATCAAAGCCTGAAACGCTGGGCCGATCATGACAATGCTTTAAATAGCTATATCAGCGGTCAAAAGATAGACCCAATATTTCATGATTGTGTGCTGGCACTGGCTGAACTACAGGAGCTTCGCAAGCCTAATCAACGTGAACAAGTTCGTCGTGAACATGCCGAGTGGTCAAATGCGACATTCGGCGATGTTGGCCCTATTGGCCCTTTGAAACACCTGTCGAAAGAAGCTCTGGAGGCATCAGCTGCCCCATCCGATCTGCTTGAGTGGGCTGATATGCAGTTTCTGTTGTGGGATGCTCAGCGCCGTATGGGTATTTCTGATGAGTCAATCACTAGGGCAATGGTTGAAAAACTGGCGATAAATAAGGCTCGCCAGTGGCCAGAGCCGAAAGATGGAGAGCCACGGCTGCACATAATAGAACCAGGTGCAGGTAAGGAGGATTAATTATGACTGATAAAGAAAAGATTCTGGAGAAATTAAAGAAACTCCTGGCACTGTCAAAATCTGATAATCCACATGAAGCATCACTGGCACTGCAGCGTGTTCAGAAACTGATGCAGACATACGGCATTACCCGTGACGATATTGCACTCAGTGATATAGACGAAAGCATCAGCAACTACTGGGCTGCAGGCAGCGTTAATCCACCACGTTACATGCTGGGTCTGCTGGGGATCATCCAGGCGGCCTTTGGGGTGGAATCTATTATTCATTCAGGTCATAAACCCAGCGTTGGCTTTTACGGTAATAAAGGCCGCGTTGAGCTGGCGTCTTATACCTGGGATGTTCTCGCCCGACAGCTTATTACGGCGCGAAAAAACTACATCGGGCAGCAGAATAAAAGAATCAAAAGCACGACAAAGACCAGCCGTGGCGACAAATTTGCCGAAGGTTGGGTACTGGCCGTGCGTAGTGAAGTGCAATTGTTTGCTATGACTCGTGAGGAACGGGAGCTGGCTCAACTCTGGCTCGAACAGAAATACCCGGATTCAGGCACAACTACGGGCCGTGAAGCTGGGAAATCACGTGACGCGGATTTGTCGCGCCATATCGGTTACAGAGAAGGGGAAAACGTTCGCCTGCATCAGCCTGTCAGCGGGCATGAGCAGCGGAAGCTGGGGAGTGGCTTATGATGGCTGAATATATTGTATGCGCCCTGTTCTGGTACTGCCTCGTGGGGTGGTGTAATGCTGAGCTGCACCGCCATTCAGGTTTTTGTTCACGATACAGCGGCGCTAAATACTGGATTAGCTGGGCGGTAATGCTCCTTTGCTGGCCTGTAGCCCTTCCTTTATATGTTGACTATGTCAGAGGAAAATCGAAAGGTGAGGTCGATGATGACTAAACAGCGCCTCATTCAACTTATTCATATTGCCCGCAGCGACCTCCAGATGGATGAGGATACTTACCGCCAGATGCTGCAGGGGCTGACCGGCAAAGCCTCAACCAAAGGGATGGATACCACACAGCTAAACTGCGTGCTGGAATCCATGAAAAAGAAAGGCTTTCGCGTTAAATCTGCCGGGAAATCCAGGTCCGGTTTACCGCTGGATAGCCATCCTCAGTCAAAGAAAATCCGTGCACTATGGCTTGAAATGGCTGCGGCAGGTGTCGTCCGTGACAGTTCAGAGCAGGCGCTGGCGCTATGGGTTAAACGGGAAACGGGCATCAGCGCGTTACGCTGGCTCAGCAATGAGCAGGCAAGTAGCGTTATTGAGAAACTGAAAAAGTGGCAGCGCAGGGCTGCGGGGGTGAAGCAATGAGCGACCTGAATCAGTTTCGTAGTAAAGGGCCGGAACTGTTGGTGGAACTGGCACAGCACACCTCTGAGTCCGTCCGCGAGATTATTGATATCGAACCCGCAGTTGCCGACCAGATTGGTCAGGCCGTCGCGAACCGTATGATGCAGGTCTGGGGCGGGCAAAACGTCTATTTCCCGATGGGCATGGTCTGGAAGGTCAGCCAGCGCGACCGTGAAATCTTCCTGGAGTTTGACGGGCGCAACCATCAAGAACTGGCCCGTAAATTTGGTGTTTCGCTACAGTGGGTTTACAGCGTGGTGAAGCGGGTCAGAAAAGAAGAACTGGATCGAATGCAGGGCAAACTGTTTGATGGTGAACCCGATGCCGATACGGGGAGAAAGGAGTAATATCTGCAATCAGACTGGTGCGAGTTCTGTTTTTTTCGGGCCGGTCTGATTTTCACATACTGTAAGGGTATTGCATATTCCATCCAGTCTCTTCCCATGTTGACCCAGTTCTTCCCATAATTATCTCACTTATTCCCTGTCATTTATCTCAAGTCTAATCAAGAAGACTGGGAAAACATGATCGACACCAACAACAAAGGCCTGGTGTACATGACCCGCGCCGTGCTGCCGGGAATGGTTGAGCGCAATCGCGGCCATATTATCAATATTGGTTCCACCGCCGGAAGCTGGCCCTATGCAGGCGGTAACGTCTATGGCGCAACCAAGGCGTTCGTGCGTCAGTTCAGCCTGAATTTACGTACCGATCTGCACGGCACTGCCGTTCGCGTAACCGATATCGAACCGGGTCTGGTCGGCGGTACCGAGTTTTCGAATGTGCGTTTCAAAGGTGACGATGCCAAAGCAGGTAAAACCTATGAAAACACTAATGCACTGACGCCGGAAGATGTGACCGAAGCGGTTTGGTGGGTGGCAACGCTGCCAAAACATGTCAACATCAACACCGTTGAAATGATGCCGGTTAGCCAGACTTACGCGGGCCTGAGCGTTCACCGTCAAAATTGATGTTTTTAGCCCTGCCCGACGCCCGTCGGGTATGGGCTCAGCAGCAAAAAAAGCGTAAAATAGAGGCCAAAATCAGCGAATAAGAATGAGTCAATGGCCGCCGAAACACAACTGAACCCGACACAACCCGTCAACCAGCAAATTTATCGCATTTTACGCCGCGATATCGTGCATTGCCTGATTCCCCCAGGAACGCCGCTTTCTGAAAAAGAGGTATCGATGCGCTTTGACGTTTCACGTCAGCCTGTTCGCGAAGCGTTTATTAAGCTGGCGGAAAATGGCCTGATTCAAATTCGCCCTCAGCGCGGTAGCTATGTGAATAAAATTTCACTGTCTCAGGTGCGTAACGGCTGTTTTGTACGTCAGGCGATTGAGTGTGCGGTGGCGCGTCGGGCGGCGACCATGATCACCGATAAACAGCTCTATCAGCTGGAACAAAATCTTCACCAACAGCGTATTGCCATCGACCGACTTCAGCATAATGATTTTTTCCAGCTTGATGATGAATTTCATCAGCTGTTATCACTGATTGCCGATTGTCAGTTGGCATGGGATACCATTGAGAATATTAAAGCGGCGATCGACCGCGTGCGTTATATGAGCCTCGACCATGTTTCCTCCCCGGATATGCTGCTGGCGCAGCACCACGATATATTTCATGCACTGGAAAAGCGCGATCCGGATTTAGTGGAAAAAGCGATGACGCAGCATTTGCAGGAGATTAGCGAATCCGTGCAGTTAATTCGGCAGGAAAAACTCGACTGGTTTAGCGAAGAGTAATAGAAAGCCTTCACGCTGAGGGTGAAGGCTTTCAGGTTGTTCAGGCCCCTCTGACGACCATGGTCGGTATCGCAGCGTGACGCAGAATCGACTCAGCATTGGAACCCAGCAAATGGGTTGTACCGCCAGGGTTGCGAGAGCCGATAACGATGGCATCGTAACCTTCCGTTTTGCTCATCGCGATAATCTCATCACGAATATTGCCAAACCGTACTTCGGTACGCAGTCGCGAAGCGGGAATATCCAGCATCTTCATCAGACGCTTCATTTTTATTTCCGACTCGTTCGACATAAACGCATTAAACTTTTTGATATCAGAGGCAAATCCGCGTAATAACGATCGACTGCTATTCGGCAGCACATTCACCAACGTGATCTCACCCTCTTCACCCGCTAACCAGGCCGCGTGGCGCAATGCGTTGTCACTCAAATCCATTTCAAATACATCTACAGGCATCAATATTTTCTTGTACATAGCCCGATCTCCTTATTCCAGAGGAACTTTAGTGCAGCAAGGTAACAATGCCATAATTAAACTAAACAAATCCATAATACTTCCATGGGTAAACCATCTCTTTTTGAAAAGGTTCGTCCGTTACTTCAGCTACTCTTAACTAACCTGTAGATATGTATAGGCCCGCTCTTTCCTTAAAAAAAACGTGTAATTGATCAAAAACAATTTAATTTTTTAGGTATAGGCGTATTTATAGAACCCGTCGTTGCCACATCCTGTTTTGTAACCGGCTTCGATATGAAATAGAGGAGAACACCATGATGACTTACGATCGTAACCGCAATGCAATTACTACTGGCAGCCGTGTAATGATTAATGGCACCGGGAAAACCGGCACTATCAAGGCGATTAAAGCAGACGGTATGACACCTGGCCAGGTGCGCCGTAGCAAAACAGTTGAGATTGATGGTTGTGATGGACAGTTCGAGCCGATTGAGCTTATTCGTCTCGGCATGCACTAATTAGTGGTGTTATTCGGGTGGTCTTGTTCTGAGGCCGCCCGAAAATGGGTTTCCTGCCTGCGTTAAATTCCCGATTGAAATTATGTGCCTGCATTTTGCCGGATGGCGCTGCGCTTATCCAGCCTACGAAGAAAGTGCCTATCCGTCGGCCCGGCAAGTAACGCGCCACCGGGCAAATTACCGCAACAGGTGTCGGCATTCCGCAAACCGCACAACACCAAAACGTAGGCCCGGTAAGCAACGCGCCACCGGGCAAATTAACGCATCAGGCGTTGGCAAATTCCGCAACCGTCGCCTTCGCACCTTTCGCCAGCAGTGACAGATACGCCTTCGTCACCTGCTCAACAAATTTCGCTTCATGCGGCAGTTCTTTACCGAAAATAGCCTCAATACCCAGCAGCGCTTTCACGCGGGCTTCGCCCTCTTCGCTTTGGGCAACGGTCGCCTGAATCACTGACAGCAGTGGATCGCACACTTCAATAGCCTCGCCCTGCTCGTCTACGCCGCCAACATAGCGCATCCAGCCGGCAACACCCAGCGCCAGCAGGTTAAAACTGCTGTTATGCACCAGGTGCCAGCGGACAGAATCCAGCATACGCTGTGGCAGCTTCTGGCTCCCGTCCATCGCGATTTGCCAGGTACGGTGACGCAACGCCGGGTTGGTATAACGCTCAATCAGCAGATCGGCATAGCGAGAGAGATCCACACCCTGAACTTTCAGCGTCGGTGCCTGCTCTTTCAGCATCAGGTCATGTGCCGCGCGGCGATAGTTCTCATCACCCATGCAGTCATTGATATGCTGATAGCCCGCCAGGTAACCCAGATACGCCAGGAAAGAGTGACTGCCGTTAAGCATGCGCAGTTTCATCTCTTCGAACGGAATAACGTCTGAGACCAGTTCCGCACCCGCTTTTTCCCACTCCGGGCGGCCCGCAACGAAGTTATCTTCAATCACCCACTGACGGAACGGTTCACAAGCCACGCCAGCCGGATCGCGCACGCCAGTCAGTTGTTCAATTTTATCCAGCGTATCAGCAGTAACTGCCGGAACGATACGGTCTACCATGGTAGACGGGAACGTCACGTTCTGTTCAATCCATGCCGCCAGGTCTGCATCCACCGCGCGGGCATAGGCGGTAACGACATTACGCATCACGTGGCCGTTTTCCGGCATGTTGTCGCAAGACATCACGCTAAATGCTGGCAGGCCCGCGGCTTTACGACGCGCCAGTGCTTCAACAATGACGCCCGGCGCAGATTTAGGCTGATGCGGGTTTTCGATATCTGCGGCGATAAATGGATGATCGAGCATCAGTTGCCCGGTCGCCGGAGAGTGGCAGTAACCTTTTTCGGTGATCGTCAGGGAAACAATCGCCACCTGGGGTTCACACATTTTCGCGAGTACGGTTTCCAGACCGTCGACCTGCGCGTGCAGGGCTTCTTTGACCACGCCAACTACGCGCGCAGTCCATGCGTCGGCAGACATCTCTGCCACGGTGTATAAATTGTCCTGGTTCTTCAGATCAGCAATCTGCTGCTCGCCGCCAATCAGGTTAACTTCGGTGTAACCCCAATCACTGCCGTGCTCCGTGGCAAGGATATCTGCATAGATAGCCTGATGGGCGCGGTGAAAAGCACCAAAGCCAAGATGGACAATGCGCGGCACGAGTTTGCTGCGATCAAAGATCGGGAGAGTTGCCTTAGCGGTTAATAGCTTATTTTGCATCTTTTTGACTCACTGTAGAGAACGTTGATTGCCATACTAGATTAACGAGTTCATTTGGCGTGTTTTTGATTTGAGTTAACTTATTGGCGATTGGTATGACATGATTTTTAAGTTGTGTGACAGGATTATGATTTTGAGAAAAGCACACCGCGTAAGCAGTGTGCTTTTCTTGTCAGATCATCTGCCCGGCTGCTCGCTGCTTCTCCGCCAGAGTGATATCCGCAGCATCATGCAGAATGCTTAAATCACGGTCGCGAACTTCTGGCATGAGTAGCGCAGAAATAAAGCCGATGAGCGAATAGCAAATAATCATAACCACAATCGGCATCCATGATCCTGTCATATTGCAGAAGATCCCCGCCAGAAGCGGACCGAACCCAACAGCAACCAGCCCCCCTAACTCTTTTGAAATCGCCATTCGTGTAAACCGGTTCTTCGAACCGAACATCTCTGCCATCGTGATGTTTTCAAGAGCAAATAATCCCAGCACGGCAAAATTATGAATAATGATAATGGAGGCCATAATCATACTCACGCTATAGCTTTTATCGACAATGATAGCCAGCATAGGATAAGCCAGTATCATCGCGGAGAAACTCAAGAGCATGTACGGGATCCGTCGACCATATTTGTCCGACAACCAGCCCAACAGTGGTATTGTCAAAAATCCCAGAACAGAACTTATCATCAGCGCATCGGTGGGAATGGCTTTATCAAATAACAGCGTTTGTACGAGATACCCTGCAAGGAAGGTCTGAATCAACCCTGAATTTCCCGCCTGACCAAAACGTAGTCCCGTCGCCAGCCAAAATGATTTACTGCGGAACATTGCCCCCACGGTATTCTCATCTGACACGGCTTTGGTAGGGGTGAGCTCTGCATCATTAACCTTTTCGAATACCGGGCTTTCTTTAAGGTTAAGTCTCAGCCAGATAGCAAAAATCATGACGACGACGCTTGCGAGGAACGGAATACGCCAGCCCCATGCCACCAGTTCTTCACGATCCAGGACAAAGAACATAAATGCCCAAATTGCCGTCGCGCTTAAGGTGCCACAGTTGGTCCCCATCGCCACCAGCGACGATATAATCCCGCGTTTTCCTTTAGGCGCATACTCGGCCAGCATCGTTCCTGCGCCAGAAATCTCCGCTCCCGCTCCCAGCCCCTGAATAATACGCAGCGTGACCAACAATACTGGTGCAAAAATACCAATTTGCGCATAAGTTGGCAGCACGCCAATCAGCGTCGTACAAATACCCATCATCGTGATAGTAATAAACAGGACTTTCTTTCTACCTACCCTGTCGCCCATTTTTCCAAAGATAAAAGCCCCTGCTATGCGTGCGATGTATCCTGCACCATAAGTGCCCATCGCCAGAATCAAGGCCATTGCTGCCGATTGTTCCGGGAAAAATATCTCGTGAAACACAAGTGCCGCACCCAATGAATAAAGCTGGAAATCCATAAACTCCAGGGCAGTACCAAGCCATCCGGACAGAGCAGCTCTTACGAGGTCAGAAGTTGTTCTTTCATGTTTTACTTGAGTCATAGCGTTCATCTCTAAACGTTAGGATGCGTACAACTTAATCGCATGTTAATTATTGTTATTAGTTGAAGGTTAATAACACCTTGCAGCACGATTTTTGATCTTTTTCGAATAACTCTATGGCCTCAATGACCTGGATGTAATTAAAGCGGTGAGTAATTAATTTGTCTGGGTCAATAAGTCCATTTTCCAGCCACTCCAGTACAACAGGAAATTTATTGGCATTAAGTCTTGAGGTATAAATAGAGATCTCTTTCCCGGTAATCCCCTGCTGAACAACGGTGGATGGCTCGCTCGAGAACCCCATGAGCACAATCCGTGCCGCGGGTGAAGCCAGCGTAATGGCCTCCTGTAAAATTGAAGGATGGCAGGCGGCATCAACGATCAGGGTCGGCTTGATTCCCTTCTCTTCAAGTAACGACGGCAATGACAGCGTACTGTTATTGATTACCCAGTCTGCACCATTCTTTTCAGCCATTGCTAATCGTTCATCAATTCGGTCAACCACAATGACTTGCTTGACCTGGTAAACATTTTTTAATGCCTGTAGCGTTGTCAGGCCCATCGGGCCAGCACCATAAATCAGTGCGATATCGTCTTTACGTGGTTCCACCTGGCCGGTGACATTCGCCGCAATTGTGAATGGCTCGACCATAACCGCATGATGATCGGCAATCGTCGGGGCAACAACCCAGGCATTCTTCGCCGGGACAACAGCATATTCACTGAATCCACCATCACGATGGACACCGAGAACAACCAGTGATGTACAGACATTAGGCTTGCCTACTGAGCAGGGATAACAGTGACCACAACTGATAACGGGATCGACGCATACACGTTGACCCTGTAATTTATCCGTAACCCCTTCACCTACCGCATCAATGATGCCAAAAAACTCATGACCAATGACGCGTGGGTATTTCGCGAAAGGATTATGCCCACGATAAATATGACTATCTGAGCCGCAAATACCTGCCAGACTGATTTTTACACGTACTTCTCCCACACCAGGTGCTGGTAATGGACGTTCTTCAATGACAAGCTCATTGGGTTGTTGAACAACAATACTTTTCATTTTTTATTCCTTCATTACCAGTTCCACAGAGTGCCATCTTCCAGACGCGCTACCGGCAAGTACGCCGGATCATACGGATATTTCGCCGCCAGCTTTTCATCAAACTCAATACCCAGCCCTGGCTTCTCGCCCGGATGCATATAGCCTTTATCGAAGGTCCAGTTATGCGGGAAGACTTCCAGCATTTGCTCGGAATAGCCCATATATTCCTGAACGCCAAAGTTTGGCACCCACAGGTCGAAATGCAGTGCCGCAGCCATGCATACCGGTGACAGATCGGATGGACCATGCGAGCCCGTACGTACCTGATAAAGTGAGGCGAAGTCAGCAATGCGGCGCATACCCGTAATCCCACCCGCGTGAGTGATAGTTGTGCGGATATAATCGATTAATTGCTCTTCAATAAGCTGTTTACAATCCCAGATGCTGTTGAAGACTTCACCGACTGCAATTGGCGTTACCGTATGCTGACGAATCAGGCGGAAACATTCCTGATTCTCTGCCGGAGTGGGATCTTCCATCCAGAACAGGCGGTAGTCTTCCACGCTTTTACCGAAGCGCGCCGCTTCAATCGGCGTCAGGCGATGATGCATGTCATGCAGCAAGTGTTCGTCAAAACCGAACTTGCTGCGAACGGCATCAAACAGTTTCGGCGTGAAGTCGAGGTACTTCTCTGTTGACCACAACTGCTCTTCCGGCCATTGCCCCTTGGTTGCCGGTTCGTAAGCCAGCCCTTTTCCTTTCGACATGCCGTAGGTCGTTTTCATGCCCGGCACGCCGCACTGTACGCGAATCGCTTTGAAACCCATCTCTTTGTGGCGGGCGTAATCTTCCAGCACGTCATCGATGGTGTGACCCGTGGTGTGGCAATAAACCATTACGCCTTCACGCGATGCGCCACCCAGCAACTGATAAAGCGGCATATTTGCAGCTTTTGCTTTGATATCCCACAACGCCATATCCACAGCGGAAATCGCCGACATCGTAACCGGACCACGACGCCAGTACGCGCCTTTATAGAAAAACTGCCAGATATCCTCGATGCGGTGCGCATCGCGGCCAATCAGCTGTGGACACAGGTGATCTTTCAGATAGGAGGCAACGGAAAGCTCGCGCCCGTTCAGCGTGGCATCGCCGTAGCCTACAAGGCCCTCAGACGTGGTGATTTTCAACGTGACAAAATTTCGTCCCGGGCAGGTAACAAAAACTTCAGCTCCTGTGATCTTCATCTTCAATCCTTACATCTCATCGGTTAATGGCGCCAAATTACACAACTGAGCTACTACCATACAAGTATAATGATCAAAAATGACTATCACGGTCACAAAAAAAGGTGCCTGGTACGGTTGGGATTGTTGGCTAAGTGCAGAACTACATGCCGGATGCGGCGTTACGCCTTATCCGGCCTACGGTAAAGGCTTACAAATCACCCCCGCCCCCATCCAGCCACAATAATCAGCATGCCGCAGAAGGCGACACCTGCCCCAACCCAGTCATAGGGCGAGAGCTTGACGCCATCCACAACCCTTAGCCAGATGAGCGCCGTCAGGATATATACGCCGCCATATGCAGCGTAAACCCGCCCGCTCGCCGCCGGATGCAGGGTCAACAGCCAGACAAACATCGCCAGCGACACTGCGGCAGGAATAAGCAATAATGGTGTGGCGCCACGTTTAAGCCATAACCAGGGAAGGTAGCAGCCAAGGATTTCACACAGTGCCGTCGCAAAGAAAAGTAAGGATGTTTTTAACATTTTTGTCGCAGCGTTAAGATTGGTTTAACGATGATACGGGATAATCCGCTGAAGGCGACCCTGTTTTTCCCGTGGGTATGCCGCTGAATCGAGTTGTAGTAAACTCTTAGCAGTTTTAGTTACGCCAAAGGAATCTGCAATGAATATGACATCTGGCAAACGCCTGTGCCTGACGGCGATGCTGGCACTGGGCGCGATTATGTATACAGCGTCGGCCTCTGCTAACACCAGCAAATTGATTATTGAATCGGGTGATAACGCCCAGACGCGTCAGGATGCCGCGATGGATAAAGAGCAGTGGAATGATACCCGTTCGCTGCGTAATAAGGTTAATACTCGCGTTGAGAAAGAGTGGGATAAAGAAGATGCCGCTTTCGATTCCCGCGATAAATGCCAGCAGAGCGCTAACGTGAATGCGTACTGGGAACCCAATACCCTGCGCTGCCTTGACCGCCGCACGGGTCGCGTCGTTAACCCCTAGTTGTTAACCTATAGTTGTTGGGCGCGTTTGCGCCCTTTTCCCCTTTTTATCCCATAGTCAGCCTGAAAGGATTTCACATGAGTGACGCCAGTAACGTCAGACTTCGTCCGCTCGAACGCGAAGACCTCCGCTTTGTCCACCAGCTCGATAATAACGCCAGCGTCATGCGTTACTGGTTTGAAGAGCCCTACGAAGCGTTTGTTGAACTCTCCGATCTCTATGACAAGCACATTCACGATCAAAGCGAACGTCGTTTTGTGGTGGAGTGCAACGGTGAGAAAGCGGGCCTGGTCGAATTAGTCGAAATTAACCACGTTCACCGCCGCGCGGAATTTCAGATTATTATTTCGCCGGAACACCAGGGTAAAGGGTTAGCCTCGAAAGCGGCAAAACTGGCGATGGACTACGGCTTTACGGTGCTGAATCTGTATAAGCTTTACCTGATTGTCGATAAAGAAAACGAAAAAGCGATTCATATCTATCGCAAACTCGGTTTTATGGTGGAGGGCGAGCTGATTCACGAATTCTTTATCAACGGCGAGTACCGAAATACCATCCGCATGTGTCTGTTCCAGCATCAATATATGGCGATGCACAAAACACCGTCGCCCGGATTACTGAAGCCGACGGCTCAGTAATAATCAATCACGTTTTTAATCGTATAGCGGAGCGTGACCGCCGGGTTCACGCTCATATCGACGACCTCGAGGTCGCAGCTAACCGGATTATCATGCCGGTCATAATCACAGCTCTGTTTAACGTTACCAACCGGCTGCTTGTTCAGCAGGCTGACGGAGGTGTAATCGAGCTTTTTACGCGGATCGTCTGATGGCGTAGATAATACCGCCAGCGTATTTCCCTTCGTGAGCGACGTTTTACCCAGCGGATATCCTTCACTGTCATACTGATAATTCACTTCACGTTCCTTGCTGAGTGATTTCACCACAAAGCCATCGTCGTTTGTTTCCCAGGCAACGCCCGCAGACGGTAATTCTGCCAGCTGACATTTTCCCTGCAACCGCACGCGTTTTTCCTGGGTCATGCCATCGACGTAATAATTGGCGTCCAGCACCAGCGTCGCCCCGGTGTTATTTTCCAGGTCATGAAACTCCAGCACGTCGAAGCAGCCCTCTTCGGACATCTGCCCGCTAACCCGCTTTGCCACCTCGCCCTTTTCATTCATTAGCGTCTGGCTAAAATCTTTAACCGGCCCGCGCAGCGGATCGAAATCAAACTCATTAGAAAAGCTCGCCATTTCTGGTGAAAATGCGGCTGGCGAGTCATTTTTATCGCAGGCTGCAAGTAGCGCTATAAATGAGGTCAGCAACAGAAGTCTCTTCACGCCAGGATCCTTTTTGGGGAATTTTCTCAATCATATTAGCAAATACAGTTATTTACACTAGCTTTGCTATACTTGATTTACATTTCAAAAAGGAGATTGCCATGAGATCTTCACGCTGGTTACTCGCGTTACTGTTGGCTGGAGCCGTTGCGCCCGCGCTGGCGGCGCCTGACTCATGTGAACGCGTCAGGAGTGATATTCAACAAAAAATCATCAACAACGGCGTTGCCGAAAGCGCATTTTCACTGGATATCGTGCCAAACGATCAGGCGGACCAGCCAGGCGCTCAGGTTGTCGGCCACTGCGCCAACGACACCTTTAAAATTATCTATACCCGCAGCGACAACGCCCCTTCCAGCGACGCACAATAAAATCGTAGCTGTCATCAAATATTATCCCTGGTTTGACCAGGGATAATTCTTTCCTACTCCTTAATATGTATGATCCGCTCACCATTAGCCGGTATTTAATTTCACTTTGAAATTAATTAAACAAAATAATAATGGAGTGAGCGATGTCAACAACGGAATCTCCCGCCGGGATAAGCCGACGGACGCTTATCAAATCCTCAGCCGCGGGCTCACTGGCCCTGGTCGCGGGGGGATTATCTCTTCCTTTTGCCTTACATCCTGCCGCCGCCGCAGTTTCATCCGCGAATCAGCCCGAAGACAAAGTCGTTTGGGGCGCCTGCTCCGTCAACTGCGGCAGCCGCTGCGCTTTACGTCTGCACGTGCGCGATGACGAAGTGTACTGGGTTGAAACGGATAACACCGGTGATGATGTGTATGGCGATCACCAGGTGCGCGCCTGCCTGCGTGGGCGCTCGATCCGACGGCGAATCAATCATCCGGACCGCCTTAATTACCCCATGAAGCGCGTAGGTAAACGCGGCGAAGGTAAATTTGAGCGCATCAGCTGGGATGAAGCGCTGGATACCATCACCAATAGCCTGAAAAAAGTGGTGCATGAATACGGTAACGAAGCGGTGTATATCAACTACACCTCCGGGATCGTCGGCGGCAATATTACCCGCTCCTCGCCCTACGCCTCGTTAGTTGCCCGCCTGATGAACTGCTATGGCGGTTTTCTCAGTCACTATGGCACCTACAGCACCGCTCAAATCGCGGCGGCGATGCCCTACACCTACGGGTCAAACGAAGGTAACAGCACCTCCGATATCGAAAACACTAAACTGGTGGTGATGTTTGGCAATAATCCGGCGGAAACGCGCATGAGCGGCGGCGGGATTACTTATTTTCTTGAACAAGCGCGTGAACGCTCAAATGCGCGCATGATCGTTATCGATCCTCGTTATACCGATACCGCTGCGGGCCGAGAAGATGAGTGGATCCCCATTCGCCCCGGTACCGATGCTGCGCTGGTGGCGGGAATTGCCTGGGTGTTGATTAACGAAAATCTGGTTGATCAGCCTTTCCTTGATAAATATTGCGTCGGCTACGATGAGAAAACGTTGCCGGAAGGTGCCCCCACCAACGGGCACTATAAGGCGTATATTCTCGGTCAGGGCGAAGACGGTATCGCCAAAACCCCGGCGTGGGCCTCGCATATTACCGGCATTCCCGCGGATCGCATTATTAAGCTCGCCCGTGAAATTGGCACGGCTAAACCTGCGTATATTTGCCAGGGCTGGGGGCCACAGCGTCAGGCTAACGGCGAACAAACGTCCCGCGCGATCGCGATGCTTCCCATTCTTACCGGTAATGTGGGCATCAACGGTGGTAACAGCGGCGCGCGAGAATCAACCTACACCATTACCATCGAACGTATGCCATTGCCGGAAAACCCGGTGAAAACGCAAATCTCCTGCTTTAGCTGGACGGATGCCATCGACCACGGCCCGGAAATGACCGCCCTGCGCGACGGTGTACGTGGCAAAGAAAAACTTGATGTGCCTATCAAGTTCATCTGGAACTTCAAGGACTTGAAGCGGTTACTCGTTAGAGTCACGAGAGACATTAGTAGGCCTGAGGTCCTGCATTGAGTCAAGACCTTGTGTCATTCTTTGTGCCAGACTTGTGTCATTAGACGAGATGTCTAGACGGCTGGTCAGGACCCCCGGTGGCCTCGGTCTGGACTTGAGGCTGGCTATGGGGGGAAGTCTGCTGGCTT
>NZ_VTZO01000110.1:0-239 GCF_008369545.1 Pseudocitrobacter sp. 73
ACAGCGAATTGACCCTGACCGGGGCACTACAGAAGTCGAGTAACGTCGGTGTTTCCAAGCTGGCGTTAGCGATGCCGTCCCCAGCGTTAGTAGAGACTTACCCACGTTTCGGCTTGGGAAAAGCGACCAATTTGGGGTCGGTCGGAGAACGCAGTGCCTGATACCCTCAAAAACAACCGTCGTCTCACATAGATAGGGCCACCTCCTCTCTCGGCTACGGGCTATTGGTAACGCCGTTA
>NZ_VTZO01000111.1:0-246 GCF_008369545.1 Pseudocitrobacter sp. 73
GAACGTGGCGGTTCGCCTGGCGTATCTCGAATCTCAGCGCCTGCGCGGCGTGGCCTGCCTGGGCCCCGTCGTGCATTGCCTGTTGAATGACCCGTTGCGTCAGGGCCGGGTACCAGAGATGTATCTCGACGTCCTCGCCTCGCGTCTGGGCATGCATGATGCCTCCGATGACGCGCTACGCATTGAACTGAACCGTTATTCGCTGAAAACGCAGGGGTTACTGGGCCGCCGTTTCCCCACGCCGAT
>NZ_VTZO01000112.1:0-213 GCF_008369545.1 Pseudocitrobacter sp. 73
GATGCGGGGTGTCGGGGTGAAGCCCTGACCAGATGGCAAACGGAATATCGTCGCGGGTGACGGTATTACATTTGCACATCCTGTCCCGATTTCTGCGGAGTTTAACGGTGAACGGACGGCAAAAAACGTGCAGGAGCTGTCGAACGTGAAAACCTCGAAATCTGGCAAAAATCACGGCTGACGAGGCTTGCAGAGGATTAAGCCAGTATACAC
>NZ_VTZO01000113.1:0-261 GCF_008369545.1 Pseudocitrobacter sp. 73
GATAACAACCATGATGAGGATGGCAACATGGCAAAATATTATGAAAACTGGAAAGTCGGAGGTATGAGCACCGACGATGTGGAACGGTGCAAAACCTTCTTTGACCAGGGAACAGAAATCTTTCCCGGAGCTGACCGGAAGCTCGCTTACCGACTTTGCTGGCTCGGACACTGGCTGATTAACAGCCGCCGCTGGTTTTTTCTGGACGATAACAGTATCAGCGTTCAACAAGCCGTTAAGTTTGCTCTTATTCATCAACAT
>NZ_VTZO01000114.1:0-293 GCF_008369545.1 Pseudocitrobacter sp. 73
GCTTTCAGCCATTCCCGTAAATCCCCCCACAATTCACTGAGATAGCGGTTAAAAGCTTCATCTTCTTTCAGATAGCTTTTTACGGCATCAGCTCGCGCTGCCATTTCAGGATCGTTTTTCAACTTGTCGATCAGGGCAAAAGTGGCGCGATCAAACGCATGGCGGATCTGATGCGCACGATCACGGCTGATATCATCAAGCAAAGAATTCACCGCGTCAGAAACCAACTCCGCGCTATGTTCGCCCAGCCATTCAGTAGGCAAAATTTTGGCTTTCAGTGGATGCTCGCTCTC
>NZ_VTZO01000115.1:0-443 GCF_008369545.1 Pseudocitrobacter sp. 73
TTTAAATCATCGCTGTAATCCACGAGACGCGTTTTAATCTGTTGGGTATTGCTCTGGGCAGGTATCCGTCAGGGAGAGGTTGTGCGCGCGGTGTTGCCCGGTGGCGCTGCGCTTACCGGGCCTACGGGTTCGTGCCATTCGGTGGGGTTTGTTCTTTTGTAGGCCGGATAAGGCGCAGCCGCCATCCGGCAGGTTTTTTTCGCACCAGCGCAAAAAGGCCATCCTTCCGGATGGCCTTCTGCTTATTTGATGCCTGGCAGTTCCCTACTCTCGCATGGGGAGACCCCACACTACCATCGGCGCTACGGCGTTTCACTTCTGAGTTCGGCATGGGGTCAGGCGGGACCACCGCGCTAGTGCCGCCAGGCAAATACTGTTGTATTATCCCGCTTCTCGCCGGTTAATTTAATCTGTTATCAAGCTCACTTCTCGCTGTCTCTTCG
>NZ_VTZO01000116.1:0-249 GCF_008369545.1 Pseudocitrobacter sp. 73
CAAAAACGACGTGAATACAGAAACAGTCTGAAAGAAAGTGCCGCCTGACACTGGGCGAAACAACACTGTTTAAACATCACAACTGAATACATGTAAATGACAAATCTCAACGTAGGTAACTGGAAGACTATCGAGATATTCCGGGCGGGAACACATACCGCGATGGCGGGGCAAGAAATCAGATTGTCCGATGCAGGATATCCACAACATAGCTGCGGCCTATAACGGCTATCGCAGCGCGGGTTATGG
>NZ_VTZO01000117.1:0-275 GCF_008369545.1 Pseudocitrobacter sp. 73
CGAATTTATCGTAATGGTTGGGCCGTCCGGCTGCGAGAAATCTACGCTGCTGCGCATGGTCGCCGGGCTTGAACGGGCGACCAGTGGCGATATCTGGATTGACGGCAAGCGTGTGACCGAAATGGAGCCGAAAGATCGCGGCATTGCGATGGTGTTCCAGAACTACGCTCTCTACCCGCATATGAGCGTAGAAGAGAACATGGCGTGGGGGTTGAAAATTCGCGGCATGGGTAAACAGCAGATTGCTGAGCGGGTGAAAGAGGCCGCGCGTATTC
>NZ_VTZO01000012.1:0-136375 GCF_008369545.1 Pseudocitrobacter sp. 73
GGGGCGATTAAAGGCCAACACTTTGATATCTATCAGGGAATTGGCCCGGATGCCGGACACCGCGCAGGCTGGTATAATCACTATGGCCGTGTGTGGGTGCTGAAAACCGCGCCAGGCGCGGGGAATGTGTTTAGCGGCTGATGCAGACACCCTCACCCTAACCCTCTCCCTGAGGGAGAGGGAACCGGTTGTGCTCGCTTTTCACCCTCTCCCTCAGGGAGAGGGCCGGGGTGAGGGTTGTCTTTACTGCGTCGCAGCATCACCACCAGTTGCCAGATATTGATCAGCACAATAATCGCTGTCGCCACAAACACCCAGCGGAAGCCCGCCATGGCAGAAACAGACGCCCCGATCAGCGGCCCGGCAACGTTGCCCAAATACATAAACGACTGGTTGTAGCCGAAAATTCGCCCGGTCACGCGTTCGCTGATGTACTTGAGCAGCAGCGTCTGTACCGCCGGAAGCATCGCGCCGTCGGCAAAGCCAAGTAGAAAGCGCAGCACGCCAAGCTGGAACGGTGTGGTAACAAACGACATGGCGAAGAACAGCACCACCGCAAAGCACAGCGTCGCCAACAGAATACGCTCGGTGCCGATTCGATCGCCCAGCTTGCCAAGCCGTGGCGCGGAGATCAGCGCCGAGACGCCCGGTACGGCGGCGATCATCCCGCTCAGGAAAGCGATGTTGTTACTGTCCGGCGTCATCGATTTAATAAACAACGCCAGAATCGGGCCAATCGATCCGTTACACAGTTGAATCACCATGGTGGTGACAAACAGGCTGATCACCAGCCCCGGATACGGCAGCGAAGCGAATACGGCTTTGCCACTCAGGCGCTCTGATTTGCTGGTTTGCGGACGCACGCCTTCCTTGATTAAAAACAGCGTGACGAGAAAGCTAATCATCAGCAAAAACGCGGTGATGTAAAAGACCATCCGCAGACCCATGTGATCCGCCAGAAAACCGCCTAGCAGTGGGCCGCCAATGACACCGCTTATCTGCGCGGTAGAGAGCGTACTCAGCGCCCAGCCGCTGCGTTCGCGCGGCACCTGCGAGGCCACCAGCGCCATCGCGTTCGGGATATACCCCGACGTCAGCCCCATCACACCGCGCAGAATAAACAGTTGCCAAACGTTGGTGGCAAAGGCTTGCAGCAAAATGGCAATCGCCATACCCAACGACGCGCGCAGGAGCATCAATTTGCGCCCTTTGCGATCCGCCAGGCTCCCCCACATGGGCGAGACAATCGCCGAAACCAGAAAAGTGATACTGAACGTTAGCCCTGACCACATCGAGAGCGATTCATGAGACGTGACGCCCAACTGCGCCACGTAGAGCGGCAAAAAGGGCAGTATTTGACTGATTGCGAGGCCGGTAAAGAAGCAGCCGAACCAGACAGAGATGAGATTAACCTTCCAGGATTCCATAACTACGCGTTTTCGTTCACTTATGCGGACAAGTGCACAGGGTAGCAAGTTGTATGGCAGTCGGTATTGTCAGAGATGCGGTCGCGGTGAGTTTAGGGTTTTATCATTGATTTGCTATTTTCTGTGAACGATCTCACGTTTTAATTTCCAGCAAAAAGAGAGTTATGCTTAGCGACAAAGCCCGTAGCCGCGCATGCCGAGATGAAAATGATTGGCATGCGCCGCATTGTAGTTGGGCCCAAGCCCATTACCGTAATACTGGCAGCTATTCGCCAACAGCGTTTGCAGAAACGGTTGGTTCTGCGGGTGCGCCCAGCCTTTCAGCACGCTAATCTGTTTGCCATTCTGCAAACGAAAGCCGCTGATATCCAGCGCATTTGCGGTGGCATGTTCGCTCAGCGGGCCGTCGGCGCGATGATAGATATTGCGGCAGGCAAAACTCCCCAGGTGGTCAATGCGCGTCACTTCGCTGTTCAGCATTCGACGCGAAAGCGGCTTTACCTGTTGTTCCACATACAACGCACTGCTCAGCGCCAGGCGGCAACTGGCGAGAAAGCGATTGCTGAGTTTCACCGTGCCAAAATCACGCACCTGTACCACATCCGTGAGCGGACATGCGCCGCCGCTCGGCGCCACGCTCTGCGTACTGATAAGGTTTTGCTGATTTGCCTCGGCCAGCAGCGTCTGACACTGCGCATCCGTTATCGCTTTGAGCTTCCAGCGCGTCACCAGACCGGGCGGATCGTTAAGCATTAATGGTGTAAATGGATTGTACCAGGATGGCAGCATCTGATAGCCACCATAGCCAATAGCGATAACCCCCACAAATACCAGCCAGCGCGTGATTTTCATCGGCTCTCCTGCCTGCAATAAAGTTAAAGATTATGGCAGATAGCCCGGAAATCACGTGGTATGTTATGTGTTTTGCGTTTGGAACGGATGGAATTAAAGATGGCGAAGTTGCGGGTTGGGATTGTTTTCGGCGGGAAATCAGCAGAGCACGAAGTGTCGCTGCAATCGGCTAAGAATATCGTTGAAGCCATTGATAAAACACGCTTTGACGTAGTACTGCTGGGCATTGATAAGCAGGGGCAGTGGCACATAAACGATGCGCAAAACTATTTGCTGAATGCGCAGGACCCGGCAAAAATCGCCCTTCGCCACTCTGATGTGACGCTGGCGCAAATTCCAGGGAAAACCTCGCAGCAGTTGATCAACGCAGAAAGCGGTCAACCGCTGGGCGCCATTGACGTTATTTTTCCGATTGTTCACGGCACGCTCGGCGAAGATGGCTCCCTGCAGGGTATGCTGCGTGTAGCGAATCTACCGTTTGTGGGTTCCGATGTACTCAGTTCTGCCGCCTGCATGGACAAAGACGTCACCAAGCGCCTGCTACGCGACGCCGGGCTTGCCATCGCGCCGTTTATTACCCTGACGCGCAGCAACCGTCACCGTATTTCGTTTGCGGAAGTAGAAGCGAAGCTGGGCCTGCCGCTGTTTGTGAAACCTGCTAATCAGGGTTCCTCCGTTGGCGTCAGCAAGGTCAACAGCGAAGCGCAATATCAGCAGGCCGTGGCGCTGGCATTCGAGTTTGACCACAAAGTGGTGGTTGAGCAGGGTATTAAAGGCCGCGAGATCGAATGCGCAGTGCTGGGCAATGATGAACCGCAGGCCAGTACCTGTGGCGAAATTGTGCTGAACAGCGAATTTTATGCCTACGACACCAAATACATTGATGATAACGGCGCGAAAGTGGTGGTTCCGGCGGCGATACCGGCAGAGATCAACGACAAAATCCGCGATGTGGCGGTGCAGGCGTATCAGACGCTGGGTTGCAGCGGGATGGCGCGTGTCGATGTGTTCCTGACGGCGGAGAATGAAGTTGTGATCAACGAAATCAATACGCTACCGGGTTTCACCAACATCAGCATGTACCCAAAACTGTGGCAGGCAAGCGGGCTGGATTACACGTCGCTGATCACACGTTTAATTGAACTGGCACTGGAGCGCCATCAGGCCGATAGCGCCCTTAAAACCACGATGTAAAAGAGGCTTAATTCACCCTCTCTTCCACGCCGTCGCCTTCCGGGCGGCGGCGAATAATTAACCCCGCCAGCCAGAAGCTAATTACCCACGTCACCATCCCAACCACGTAGGTTTGCCAGCCTTTCGCTTCAAAACCCAGCAAGCCAACTACGCCGTTGAGAATAAAAATCAGACCAATAGCGAACGCATAGTAGTGCCAGTCACGGCGAATTTTTGCAGGCAGCTTCATAACGGCTCCGAAGATAAAAAATTCATCTTCACACATCCCAGGCTGCGGGTCTGTGGTGTGAACAGCAATTATTTAATGTTAGCAAAATGTTTACACTCTGGATTTGTGATCGCCGCACGACTCCCGGCAATCCAGGACGAATCCTTAACCGAAATTACCATAATTCTTATACTGCCCTACGAAGAAGGCTGTCACACTCATGCCAGTATCACGGTCATGTAATGAAGTCCGGGAGGTCTTTATGACAGATTTCGCCTTCTCTAAGCTCATCCTGAATGGGAAAAAAAGCGCATCTTCTGCGCCGGGCAACGTCGCCTATGCGGTGTTTGTTCTGCTCTGCTTTTGGGCTGGTGCACAGTTGCTAAACCTATTGGTGCATGCGCCTGGCGTATATGAGCATTTGATGCAGATGCAGGATACGGGCCGCCCGCGTGTAGAAATGGGGCTGGCCGTCGGTACCCTGTTTGGCCTGGTGCCGTTTTTGGGTGGCTGTGCGATTCTAGGCTTCGTGGCGCTCGTGATGCGCTGGCGTCGCCAGCGCTAATCTTAGTTCGCCATACACTTCGCCCGACGATCGTCTACGCGCTTCGCGAACCACGCCGTGGTGAGATTGCGCGTGATCTTCGGGCTCTCTAACTGAATCCCAGGTAACATCTCTTTCACCAGCGTTTTGCCGGTTTTCTGCTGCGCTATTTTATACACGCCTTTGTAGAGTTCGGTCTCTTCAAATGCCAGGCTGTCGCCCTTCTTCAACTGGCGATGGATTTCGTCATCGCTCAGCGAAAGTTTGCCTGCCAGCTTGCGCACTGCCAGCTCGGTTTTCCCTGCGTCATCACTGTCATAGCGGATCAAATCGCCATCCAGCGCCAGCTTAACGCCGGTCGCTTTACTGACCGCATACTGGAACGCCGCATTACGGCTGGCATACCAGCCTGCGTTAAAGTCTGCGAATCGGTAAATTGGGGCCGTGTAATTGGCCGGATAGTTCAGCAGATGGTACGTGCCAAACCACAGCCCGCCGCGCAGGCTGAAGACTTCCTGACGTACGGTGCCGTCCATTTTCCACGGATAACCGCGCGTATGCGCCTCGGCAAAGGCAATACTCACCTGCATTGGGCCGCCCGTATGTACCGGATTCAGCGAGCCAAACAGCGTCTGCCCCATGGGCACCATATTGATAAAGTCGTCAAAAATCGCGCTCAGCTGTTTTTCCGTTTTCACGTTATCCAGCCGTTCGCTGTAGCTTTTACCGTTTGGCGAGGTGATTTTGAGGGCAGTGTGGACGAGGAACAACGGCACATGCATGCGTTCAGCGCGGCGATCAATTTCCTGCCAGGCGATTTTACTCAGCCCCGGTACGGCGGGGTCCGCTTGATAATTGGATTCCTGCTGCGCCACCGCCAGCACCGAACAGATATTCTCTTTTGTCGGTGCCAGCTTTTGGCTTTCGAAGGTTTTTGCCAGCGCCTGCGCCCAGGCTTCCCGGTCCTTTACGCTGGCCGGTATTTTTTGCCGCACCACCGACGCCACGTCAACGGGCTTTTCCCCTTTCTTCAACGTTGGCGCCTGTTGGCTGGTACAGGCGCTTAATACCAGCCCCGCCAGCAACGTTAACGGGAGTGAGACATAACGTGATACTGGCGTCATCGTGCTTCCTTGTAGAAATTAACTGAATGTGTGGGTCACTTCCTGGAGATCTTTGTCATCCAACTGGTGTTCGAAGCTGCGCAGACGTTTGTAGATGGACATCAATTCCACCAGCGTCGTCCAGGAGCTAATCAGATACTGGAACGAGCCGCGTACCTGACCGAATACGTTGAGGATCTGCTGCATCAGGCCCAGCGTGATTGCACCAGCCGCAATCGAAGGGAACAACAGGAATAAACCGAAAACGTTATCGACCTGAAGATACAGGATACGGGCAATGTTGAAATACATATAGTGGAAATAGAGACGGAAGTAGTTACGACGCACAGCGCTGAACAGTTCGCGCACTGTTGGCGGCGTGGCGCGGGTTTCGTCATCTTCCCCGTAGACCAGCTCTTTACGGTACGCTGCTTCCACACGCTGGTTTTTGAATTCCAGACCTGGAAGTTTGATACCGACAATCGCCAGCAGCCCGGTCCCCATCAGCGACCAGATAATCGCGGCAATCACCAGACCATAGGGAATGCTGCCCAAAATTGGCAACGACGGCACGTGGGCCGAGAGCGTAACCAGTACCGGCAGGAAGGCAATCAGCGTCATGATGGCGTTGATAAAGCTGGTGCCCATATCTTCAAGCGTGGAGGCAAAACGCATGGTGTCTTCCTGCACACGCTGTGCCGCACCTTCGATATGACGCAGGTGATCCCAGTGCGCCATATAGTGTTCGTTCATCGCCGTGCGCCAGCGGAAAACGTAGTGGCTGACAAAGAAGTTATTCAGCACGCCGACGGTAACGGCAATCAGAGCAATACCGAGGAAAATCCCGACTTCGTGATAGAGCTGATTGATGGAAACTTTATTGGGCGAGGTCAGCGCCTGCTGGATGAGGTCCCAGAACGGGGCATACCAGGCGTTGACCGCCACGCCCACTTCCACCAAAAACCAGGTGACGAAAATAATCAGCGCGGTACCCAGTACCGACCAGTATTGCCAGCGATGCGGGCTGCGCACAAACCAGTAGAGCGCGAAAAGCCCGACGCAAACGGCGTAGAACGCGTAGAAAACCAGATAGTTCAACGACCAGAAGCGGGCTGCGCTAATTGGGACATCTTTCGACGCATGAACCAGGTTCAGTAGCCAGCTTCCACCACCTGCTTGCCAGAAAATAACGGCAATCAACGCCCAAATAAATGCCGAGAGAAAAAAGGGCCCCGGCTTAGGGAAAAAAGACTTAAACATAGTGCTCTCCTGCTAACTTCTTATGGTTCTGGCGTTTGCTGTGTACAACACAAGTCCTGTCGCAGCATGTACTGCAACCAAAGGGATACCACGTAAAAACGAAAGATAACCGCACAATGAGACCGATAAACAGGCGCTTAGTTCGCCGGCAAAAGGTGCAAAATCGCCTCAACGATATTTCAGTTGTAACGAGGCTTCCAGGAAGGTTTGATTCACGTTTTAACCGTATTCCGCGACACAAATGGAATATTCATCGCATCTATCATACGCGACGGATCACAAAAGTGTGTCTTCAATACAAAGTTTCACAACCACGGTTACTCACCGTTACGTTTTTCCCGCTATGATAGCGATTAGTGGCGCCGTATCAGGTGCCGATTCACAGTGTAAGTAGTATAAATACGCACTGTTCTCCCATTTTTATTTATGGATGCCTTCGTTGAAACGTAGTCTGCTTTTTTCTGCCGCGCTCTGCGTGGCGTCATTGACATCGGTCCAGGCGGCTCAGCCGATCGCCGATCCCGTTTTTGCTTCCGATATTGTCGACCGCTACGCTAACCATATCTTCTACGGCAGCGGCGCTACGGGGATGGCACTGGTGGTTATCGATGGCAACCAGCGCGTCTTCCGCAGCTTTGGCGAAACTCGTCCAGGCAACAACGTGCATCCACAGTTAGATTCAGTGATTCGTATTGCGTCACTGACCAAGCTGATGACCAGCGAGATGTTGGTGAAACTGCTCGATCAGGGCGTGGTGAAGCTTGACGACCCGTTAAGCAAATACGCTCCGCCAGGCGCACATGTGCCAACCTATCAGGGATCACCGATTCGCCTGGTGAATCTCGCCACGCACACCAGCTCGCTGCCACGCGAACAGCCGGGTGGCGCGGCGCATCGACCGGTGTTTGTCTGGCCTACCCAGTCACAACGCTGGTCTTACCTTAATAACGCGACGCTGAAATCCGCACCCGGAACGCAAGCCAGCTACTCCAACCTGGCTTTCGATCTGCTGGCCGATGCGCTGGGCAATGCCGCGGGTAAACCCTATTCACAGCTGTTTGAAGAGCAAATCAGCCGCCCGCTGGGCATGAAAGACACCACCTTTACGCCGTCGCCAGATCAGTGCCGTCGTTTGATGGTGGCCGAGAAAGGCGCCAGCCCGTGTAATAATACGCTGGCCGCAGTCGGTAGCGGCGGAGTTTATTCCACGCCTGGCGATATGATGCGCTGGATGCAGCAGTATCTCTCTTCTGATTTCTATCATCGCAGTAATCAGGCGGACAGGATGCAGACGCTGATTTATCAACGTAGTCAGCTTACTCGTGTAGTCGGTATGGATGTGCCGGGCAAAGCAGACGCACTGGGTCTGGGATGGGTCTATATGTCGCCGAAAAATGGCCGCCCAGGGATTATTCAGAAGACGGGCGGCGGCGGCGGGTTCATTACCTATATGGCAATGATTCCGCAGGAAAACGTGGGCGCATTTGTGGTCGTTACCCGTTCTCCACTTACCCGATTCGTCAATATGAGCGACGGAATCAATAATCTGGTAACTGAGTTAAGCGGCAATCAGCCACTGGCGGTACCTGTTTCTTAATAGTCGTTGGGCAAACGCGTGATGCTGACGAGTTTGCCCTTTTCCATCTGGATATAATTTCCCTGGCGCAGCGCCGAGAGCACTTCGGCAATCACCGAGCGCGAAATATTCGTTCTGTGCTGGATAAACTTCATCACGCCAACTCTGGCACGCAGATTATCGTTCCACTTTGCCATCACCAGCAGCGTGCTGCGGATTTGTTGATAATTGCTGGAGCCAATAAGCTGCGCATCACGCACTTCCAGCATGCGATGTTGCCACGTCAGCCAATAGAGCGCTTCACGCCAAAGTTGATAGCGTGTCAGGCAATGCAGCGTGTCCTGCGCGGGGAGATAATAGCCGCGACAATCGCTTTCGGTGGTAATGGTGTAATTCTGCTGGATCTTCATGATGGCGCCGACCAGACCAAAAATCGCCGGGCTCTGCAACATGCCGAACATGATACTACCCGAATTGCGCCTGATAGAAATCGAACCCTGGGTAATCACGAGGGTATGGTTTTCTGTCTTTTTGTCTTCCGGCAAAATAGTGGAACCTGCCGGTAAATCGAAATGGATACCGCGAGGAGATAAGTGCTTATCAAGAGTAACAAATTCGCTCAGCGGTTTACTCAATGCAGGCATTTTCTACCATCCATGTAAAAATGCCCGCCATAGCAATGACGGGCATGAGTAACGTTCAGTTAAACAGGGAAATCACCTTCCCTGTTTACCGAAGAGCCATTACCAGGTGTATTTAACACCCGCGTTTGCGCCCCAATCCTGATCAACATCGCCGCCGCCGAGGTAGTTTACACCGGTGTAAGCGCTGAAGTTTTTGGTGAAGCTGAACTGGCTGCCCACGCCTACGCGTACAGCGGAACCTTCAACACCGTTATCAATGTTGTCGCCATTGACGTTGGTATCGTTGTTGGAATCGTCATACACATAAGCCAGTTTGAAGTAAGGAGTCAGAGCCTGGTCACCGTAGTTGAAGGTGTAACCAGCATCAACGCCCAGTTCATAACGCAGGCTGTCGTAGTCCTGACCGCCAACATCCATACCGTTGCTCAGGCTGTAGCTGTCGCCAGACTGGAACAGACCAGAAATTGCGCCGTACGGTGTTACGTAGCCAGCGTCGTTGATTTTCCAGTCGTAGCCCAGTTTCAAGCCAAAGCCCCATGCATCGGCAGTAGTGTCGCCATCAACATAGTCGCCATTGCTCATGGTTGCGCTCAGGTCGTTGTTGAAGCGGCTGTAGCTTAAGTTGCCATCAACAAAGACGTTGTTCGCGAAGCGTGCAGAAGAGTAGACATAGGCAGACTGGCTGTCTTGATCCACCTGACCAGTACGGTCATTCATGTCGCCTTTCGCGAAGGCAGCTGCAGCACCGACGATCCATTTAGCGTTGTTACCGTCGATTTTGCTATCAACACCGACCATGATGCCGTTGACGTCCTGGTCATAGTTGATAGTGCCGTTGTCGCCGTTGAAGTTGCCACCGAAGTAGCTCACCCACGCGCCACCGTTATCGTCAAAACCATGACGAGAGGTGTTCAGGCGGTTGTTCAGGGTATCCTGCTGCATATTCCAGGTGTTGGTGTTAGCAGACGGGATGCTCAGCGCCATGTTTGCGTAGTCGGTCAGCTCCATCTGTTGCAGAACAACAGTGTTACCTTTCTGCTGTGCCTGATAGGTGTATGCACCCAGGTCAGCTTTGTTGGCAGCAGAGAAGGTCGCGGTGCTGTTTTTGTCGTTGACATAAACCAGCTCGTTGCCTTTGTAGTCTGCGATAGAACCTTTACCTGTAGCGTTGTCGATACGAACTTTGTAGTTACCGGTTGCAGCAGCTACGTTGTCAACAGCACTGTTATCCATTTCGTCAGCGTTGTTGATATCGCCATTACCATTAACAGTCAGGTGACCGTCAGAGTTCATAGCGATAGTACCGTAACCATAGTTTGCTTTGCTGGTATCGTTAGTACGGTCGTTGACCAGGTCAGCGTTCAGCACATAGTCGCTGCTATGGATATCGAATACACCAGAGTATACGTTGCCGTTGTTGTCAGCACGATTACCACTGGTCAGTTCCAAAGTATCAGTCTGGAACGGATTAGCATCATACTGATCAACTTTCACATCCAGCACACCGCCGTTAGTCACAGTGATGGTGTTAGCGTACAGAGCTGCATCAGTAGACCAACCGGTAGAGGCATCCAGATTAACGGTACTGTATGTGTTAATGGTCAGATGATCGGTATCAACATAACCACCTTCACCGATATTCATGGAAGAACCGTTGTTCAGCGCAATGGTATCGGAAGTTACAGTAGAACTAGATACGTTCACCTGGGAACCGCTATTAACAGTCAGGCTATCAATGCGGGAATCTTTAGTCGTATCCCACTCAGAGCCATTATTCAGCACAACATCAAAGATGCCGCTCTGGAAGTTGTCAGCAGAGTTAACACGGTTCCAGTAATCAACAGATGAAGATTCTGGTGCCAGGCTGTTTGCAGCAACATCATAGAAGTTAGCTGGAACAACTTGTTCGTAATCGATCCATGCAGCACCGACCCATTTGCTGTGATCCAGAGTCAGCGTCAGGTGATCAACGTTTTGGTTGTCGTCTGCCCAGCCTGCGTTGGTATACACGGTTGTAGAGTTATCAACCAGATGACCATTCTTATCAAAGTTGCTATTGAAGGTGCTGTCAAAGTACACATCGCCCATCAATGTGGAGTTATCAAACTCAACATTGTTGACCATACGGTAGTCAGAACCTGCGTTGTCAGAGAAGACTAATGCAGCATCATTATTAATACCTACATCAGCAGTACTACCGTAATCACTCGGCTCACCGGAATCACCAAAGTGACCATCATCTTCAAGATCGGTCAATGAACCAGAAGTTACAGTTGAATCAGTAACTTTGATGTTGTTATCCCACTGGTGAGAGCCATCATAAGTTACGTCAGAGTGAGTAGTATCACCCTGAATCATGGTAATACCCGCAACGTGGGAGTTAGCAGTGATGTTGATATCACTTTCCACATTCAGAGTAACTGCGGTACCAAAGCCAGCAGTATCGTATTTACCTTCGTATGGGAAGTTATCGTAGGCTTTGCCATCTGCATCAACCCAAGTATCGGTATAGTACAGACCTTCGTAGTCATCATCGATGGTCGTGTTAGCGATATTCAGAGTGAAGGTATCGCCATCAACCCAGTCGTGATCAACCGCTTCACCCCAAGTATAGAAGGTACCAGCAGTGTCAAAATGACCCGGACGGTAAGAAGTGATCATACCGTGAACGGTTGTGTTAGAAAGGCTCAGAGTATTAGCAGCATCGGTGTAATCGCGATTCAGATAATAAGTAGAGATTACACCATTTACAGTATCACCGTTGAAGGTGGTGTCGTAATTACCTTCAGCAGCATTGTTATAAACATAACCGCTGTAGGAAACATAGTCGTGATCTAAAGAGGTCCAGTCATTGAATTCGCTGTACGGAGTCAGCGCATCATCATGGAACCCAAAAGTGTCATATGCGGTAGCATTTGCCTGAGAGGCGATTGCCAAAGTGCAAGCCAATGCTAATTGTGATACTACAAGTTTCTTTTTCCAGGAGTGCATTTGTCATCCCTCCTCAGGGACGTATATTCGTTGGTCCATCAATTAACAATGCAATATGAGTATTGTTGCGGGTGTAATTATGCGACGCACCGGATAAAAGGTTCAATTAATCTTTACTTAATGTCTGTATTCGGACAACTTAATTGAGTGATTGAAGCCCACCAAAACAAAAAATAAAACCAACAATATCAACACCTAACAACAGCCCGACATTCCCTACAAAAAAGTAAAAAGACACTAAAAACAAAAATCATTCATTTTCAATATTTGAAAAAACCATTTATCTAACTTATTGAATAAATATAAACATAAACCGCAATAAAAAATAAAATCAGCATCTATGATTAATGCAAAAATAAAACGGTCAGTTATATATAAAAATAACCAAATTACCCACCCAATCTATCATCGACAATAATTTAAGAATTCCCTGAAGTCCTCTGCGTCTCCCTGCGCCAACCTCCCCCTTTATAAGCACAACTTTAGTAAAACATCGCCTTGATGATTCGGTTACAATGGACGTCTGTTCCACAAACATCAGGCAAATCATGACCGATTTAATCACTCGCCCACGCCGTCTGCGCCGCTCACCTGCGCTGCGGGCTATGTTTGAAGAGACAACACTGAGCTTAAACGACCTGGTGTTGCCGATTTTTGTTGAAGAAGAGATCAACGACTACAAGGCCATCGACGCCATGCCTGGCGTGATGCGCATCCCGGAGAAACATCTCGCCCGTGAAATCGAGCGTATCGCGAATGCGGGTATCCGCTCAGTAATGACCTTCGGCATCTCGCACCACACGGATGCTACCGGTAGCGATGCCTGGAAGGAAGACGGCCTGGTGGCGCGCATGTCGCGTATCTGTAAAGACGCCGTGCCGGAAATGATTGTCATGTCCGACACCTGCTTCTGCGAATACACCTCTCACGGCCACTGCGGCGTGCTGTGCGATCACGGCGTGGATAACGATGCCACCCTGCTGAACCTGGGTAAACAAGCCGTTGTCGCCGCGGCTGCGGGTGCTGACTTTATCGCACCGTCTGCGGCAATGGATGGTCAGGTTCAGGCCATTCGCCAGGCGCTGGATGCCGCAGGTTTTACCGATACCGCGATCATGTCCTACTCCACCAAGTTCGCCTCTTCGTTTTATGGCCCATTCCGCGAAGCGGCGGGTACGGCGCTGAAAGGCGACCGTAAAACCTATCAGATGAATCCGATGAACCGCCGTGAGGCAATACGAGAATCACTACTGGATGAAGCGCAAGGTGCGGATTGTCTGATGGTGAAACCGGCGGGTCCGTATCTGGACATTTTGCGCGATATCCGTGAACGCACTGAGTTGCCGATTGGCGCGTATCAGGTGAGCGGTGAGTACGCGATGATCAAATTCGCCGCGCAGGCGGGTGCGATTGATGAAGAGAAAGTGGTGCTGGAAAGCCTGGGCGCGATCAAGCGTGCAGGAGCGGATCTTATCTTTAGCTACTTTGCGCTGGATTTGGCAGAGAAGAAAATTCTGCGATAGCGGATGCTTTTTATCCCCCTCGCCCTAACCCTCTCCCTCAAGGGAGAGGGGACCGGTTTTCTCCCTCTCCCTGTGGGAGAGGGCCGGGGTGAGGGCATCAGCCCGCACATATCCCCCATCAAGCACGGTAAAACGGCTTATCCCCCAGAATCGTCGCACGGTGCATAATGCGTCGCTGCGGCAAATAATCGGCATTGGCATAGTGCTGCGTAACACGGTTATCCCAAATGGCCACATCGTTCGGCTGCCAGCGCCAGCGTACCTGAAACTCCGGTTTCGTGACGTGCGCAAACAAGAAGTTCAGCAGCGCCTCGCTCTCTTTCTCCGAGACATCGACAATTCGCGTCGTAAAACCTTCATTAACAAACAACGCCTGCTTACCGGTTACCGGATGCGTGCGCACCACCGGATGCAGCAGCGGGGGGTGTTTGGCCACTGCTTCCAGCCAGCGCTGATGTTCTTCTTCTGTTTTGCGATATTTGTATTCCTGGAATGATTTCTTGAAATCGTGCTCCGCCTGCAAGCCGCTTAACAGTTTACGGAACGGCTCAGAAAGCGCCTCCCACGCCGCAATGCCGCTGGTCCATAGCGTATCGCCCCCGGTGGAGGGTAGCTCTTTTGACGCCAGGATCGCGCCCGCAGGCGGCGTGTCGATAAACGTCACATCGGTGTGCCAGTTATCATTATCCGGTGGATTATTGTCATGCGTATCCAGAACGATAATTTCCTCTACGCCAGGCGCATGAGGATATACCGGGTGAATATGCAGATCGCCAAATCGCAATGCCAGGTCACGCTGTAGCTCAGGGGTAATCACCTGATTACGCAGGAAAATGACCTGATGGCGCAGCATCGCATGATAAAGCTGCTCAAACTGGTTATCGTTCAGCGGGCGAGTTAAATCCACGCCGCTAATTTCTGCACCAATATATGGCCCCAGCGGGGTAACAGTCAGACGTTCACTCATTGCACTTCTCCATGCCAGGGCGTCAGACGACGCTGCAATGCGCGCAGCCCCAGCTCTAAAACAAACGCGATAATCGCAATCACCGCAATGCCTGCCAGCACGACGTCGGTCGCTAAAAACTCACCAGCCGATTGCACCATAAAACCTAACCCCCGCGTCGCGGCGATCAGTTCAGCCGCGACCAGCGTCGACCAGCCTACGCCCAGGCCAATACGCAACCCGGTGAGGATTTCCGGCAGCGCACCAGGCAGAATCACATACCACAGCACCTGGCGACGGCTGGCACCCAGAGACTGCGCAGCCCGAATGCGTACCTGCTGCGCGCTCTTGACCCCTGCCAGCGCTGACATCGCAACGGGTGCGAAAATCGCCAGGTAGATCAGCAAGATCTTCGAAGTTTCCCCAATACCGAACCAGATAACCATCAACGGCAAATAAGCGAGCGGTGGCACCGGACGGTAAAGTTCAATGATCGGGTCCAGAATGCCGCGCACCGTGGCGTTCAGACCCATCGCGATCCCCACAGGAACCCCAATCAATACGGCTGCCAGCAGCGCGACCAGAATACGGGCCAGGCTCGCCGAAAGGTGCTGCCACAGCGTGGCATCCATAAAGCCCTGCGGCCCGGCAATGGCTATCAGTTTTTGCAGTACCTGCCCCGGCGGCGGCAGAAACAGCGGGCTGATAAGTTGCAGGGCAGCCACGCCCCACCACACCGTCAACAGCACCAGCAGCGTCGCCAGGCTTAGGGTTATCTGGCGGGAAAGCGGCCAGCGCCACTTCACCGTTTTCAGGCGCGGTTTATCATTAGCAACGACGCTCATGAGAAGGCCTCCCGTTGTTCAAATACGCGACTCAGTACGTACTCGCGCATGGCGATAAACTGCGGGTCAGATTTAATGCTGCGACAGGACTCCCCGGCGACATAACGACGCGCAAATTCCAGCGGCAGACGCTCCATCACCCTGCCCGGCCCCGGCGAAAGTAGCACCAGCTCGGTCGCCAAAAAGACCGCTTCTTCGATATCGTGCGTAATCAGCATGACCTGCTTGCCGGTGTCATTCCACAGCTTCAGCAGCAGTGTTTGCATCTGTTCACGGGTAAAGGCATCCAGCGCCCCGAACGGTTCATCCAGCAACAGCAGTTGCGGATTCGCGGCCAGCGCCCGGGCGATCCCCACTCGCTGGCGTTGTCCCCCCGAAAGCTGCCAGATAAAGCGTTTTCCCGCCCCTTCCAGCCCGACTTTCTTCAGCATTTCTCGGGCGATTTCCAGCCGCTGCGCCTTCGCCATTCCGTTCAGTTGAAGACCCAACGCGATGTTATCCTGCACGTTACGCCACGGCAGCAACCCTTCGTTCTGGAAAACCACCCCGCGCTCTGCACCCGGTCCTTCTACACGTTTTCCACCCAGCGTGATGCTGCCCTGCTGATACGGGACAAATCCGGCAATCAGGTTCAGCAGCGTGGTTTTGCCACATCCTGACGGGCCGAGCACCACCAGCAGTTCACCGCTGTCCAGTGTGAGGTTGATATCCTCCAGCGCCGGTTTGCCACCGTAATCGGCATAAAGATGAGAGAGTTGCAGCATCACAGGCTCCTTATTTCACAAAGCGATCGGTTACGTACTGGCTGTAATCCGTCGCCGCCGCAGGCACTTTACCCTGCGCTTTGAGGAACTCGGCGGTGTCGATAATCGCCTTATTAACCGGGCCGTTCAGCTCCTTCACCTGCTGGTCGGCGGTCAGATAGGTATTGCCCTTCACCAGCCCCGGAACATCGCTTTCCGGCACTCCGCTTAAGCGCGCCAGTTTGCTGATGTTATCCGGCTGTTTCAGCCAGGCTTCCGGGTTGTCGATATAGCCGCGCTGGGCATCAATGGCGCTTTTCGCGAAGGCGCGCACCACGTCAGGATGCTTCTCGGCGAAGTCTTTACGCACGACCCATACATCAAGCGTTGGCGACCCCCACTGGCCTACTTTTTCGGAATCGGTCAGCACCGTACCGTCTTTTTCCAGCTCGTTCACCGCAGGCGCCCAGACGTATGCGCCATCGATATCACCGCGCTGCCAGGCGGCAATAATCGCCGGTGGTTGAAGGTTAAGAATTTGTACCTGCCCAGGCTTAATGCCCCAGTGTTTCAGCGCAGCCAGCAGGCTGTAGTGAGTGGTGGAGATAAACGGCACGGCAATACGTTTACCGATTAAATCTTCTGGTTTGGTGATGTTTTTCTTCACCACCAGCGCTTCGGAATTACCGAGCTGCGAGGCGAGCAGGAACACTTCAATCGGCACCTGCTGACTGGCGGCCACCGCGAGCGGGCTGGAACCCAGGTTGCCAATCTGAACATCGCCAGAGGCCAGCGCGCGAACGATGCTCGCGCCGCTGTCGAACTTGCGCCAGTCTGGTTTTGCACCACTCAGTTTGCTGAAGGTGTCATCCGCCTGCGCGACTTTCGCCGGTTCGGCGGAAGTCTGGTATGCGATGGTAACGTCCACGGCCTGCGCCTGAAATGCGATCAGTGCTGCGGCGGCGAAGAGTGAAATACGCGATGAAATAGCCATTGTCTGCTCCCTCTGTGTCTTGTTATGGGAGCAGTATTTCCGGGCGCGGAATTTTGTTAAAGGAATTAAAACGTCTTGTTAATGCCTTTTCGTTTTTAGAAAAAAAGTGGGATTAGATAGATAAGATATGAGGAAGGAACATATCGGATGGCGGCGACGCCATCCGACAAGGGCTAACGAAGGCGTTTCAATGCCGCAATATCCGCAGGCGTCGTCCGGCAGCAACCGCCAATTAACCGCGCGCCCGCCGCCTGCCACTGCGGTAAATGGTGCGCCAAGGTATCGCACGCCTCGCCGTGGTGGTGCCAGGTTTTACTCACGGCATCGTAGTGCTCGCCAGAATTCGGATACACTACCAGCGGCAGCGGTGTCAGGCTATGCAGATGACATAGGGCGTCATTGGTATTTTCCAGCGCGATACAGTTAATGCCTACCGCAATCACCTGCGGGTAAGGGGCCAGCGTGGCGATCACGTCGTGCAGCGGCGTACCATCGCTGAGGTGCTGTGCATCGCGCAGGGTAAACGAGAACCAGGCGCGCGCCGTCGGGTATGCCGTGAGCAGTTCCGCCAGCGCCGAAATCTCCGCAAATGACGGCAGCGTTTCGCAGGCCAGCAAATCGGCCCCCGCCTCCAGCAACGTCTCTACACGGGGGCGATGGAATGCCTGAAATTCTTCCGCACTGCGCTGATAATCACCACGATATTCCGACCCATCAGCCAGATACGCGCCATACGGCCCAACCGAGCCGGCCACCAGCAATGTGCCCGCCTGCGAATTTTCCGTCTGATATAACTCTCGCGCTTCTTGCGCCAGCGCAACGCTGCGGGCAATCAACGCACGAGACTGCGCTTCATCCAGCCCACGCGCTGCAAAACCCGCAGGTGTTGCCTGATAGCTGGCAGTGATCGCCACCCGCGCCCCGGCGCGGAAATAGTCGAGATGCACATCGCGAATCAGCGTTGGATTTTCCATCAACACTTTCGCCGACCACAGGTTATCAGCCAGATTACAACCGCGCCCTTCCAGTTCGGTGGCCATCGCGCCATCCAGCAACACAAACGGCTCAGCGTCGAGAATGGCGGTTAATGGATTACTCTGCGACATGTGGGATCTCCTGAACAGGCTGACGGGAACGCGTTAAATAATAAGCACCATAACACAGTGCAACAAACGGCAAACCGCAATAGAGCGCGATGCGCTGGCTCGGGTCAAATGCCAGGCCCACGCAGGCAACCAGGCAAAGGATAAAGCCCAGCACCGGCACCAGCGGATACCACGGCGCGCGGTACTGCAGTTCGCTTAGCGCCCGGCCCTGCTGCAGATGTCTGCGACGGAAGACAAAGTGCGAGGCACAAATGCTGAGCCATACCGCCACGACGGCAAACCCGGAAATCGCCGACAGGGCGACAAATACCGTATCCGGCGCGATGATGCTGGAAAAGAGCGCCAGCACGCCGCCCAGCATACTGACCGAAAGCGCCACCAGCGGCGCGCCATTTTTGCTGACGCGAGAAAAACAGTGCGGCAACGTACGCTCATTCGAAAGCGACCACAACATGCGCCCGGACGCATAAAGCCCCGAGTTCGCTGCCGACAGAATCGCCGTCAGAATGACAAAATTAAAGATATCTGCCGCATACGGAATGCCCACTTTTTCGAAGACCAGCACAAACGGGCTTTTCTCTACGCCCGCCTGCTGCATGGGGATCAGCGCCGCCAGCACAAAAACGGTACCGATAAAGAAGATGATTAAGCGGGCGATGGTAGTGCGAATGGCTACCGGGATCACTTTGTGCGGGTTTTCCGTTTCCCCGGCGGCGATGCCGATAAGCTCAGTGCCAGAGAAGGCAAAGTTTACCGCCACCATGGTCATGAGGATGGGTAATCCACCGTGCGGGAACCAGCCTTCTGCGGTGAGATTATGCAGCCCAGGCGCGGGTGAACCGTCCTGCATTGGAATAAAACCGAAGATAGCCGCGCCGCCCAGGATAATAAAGGCAATGATGGTGATGACTTTAACCATCGAGAACCAGAATTCACCTTCCGCAAAAAAGCGCGTAGAGATAACGTTCAGGCCGTAAATCAGCACACAAAACACCAGACACCACACCCAGATGGGTACCTGCGGGAACCAGTACTGCATACAGAACCCGGCGGCAGTAAAGCTGGACCCCAGCGCCACCGTCCAGGTGAGCCAGTAAAGCCAGGCAACGGTATAACCGGTGGCCGGGCCGAGATAGCGTGAAGCGTAAACATGAAATGCGCCGGTTTCCGGCATTGCGACGGAGAGTTCGCCAAGGCACTGCATCACTAGCCAGACGACCAGCGCACCAATCAAATACGCCAGCAATGTACCCGCCGCGCCAGTGGTCGAGATGATATAGCCTGTGTTGAAAAATAGCCCTGTGCCAATAACGCCACCCAGCGACAGCATAATCAGGTGACGCGTTTTCATGGTGCGCTTGAGTTGCCCACCTTGTTGTTGTGTTGTTTGCATTATGACCTTCTAAACGTATGGACATCTAAACATCCAGATGAAGGTGTTGTTATACCGCGTATGTTGGGGAAATGCAAAATGGGGGAATGTGCGCGCTGATGCCCTCACCCCGGCCCTCTCCCACAGGGAGAGGGAGAAAACCGATGCAGAGCTTAGCAACTGTGCACAATCAGTCCCCTCTCCCTTGAGGGAGAGGGTTAGGGGGAGGGGGGAAAAGGCGCACTACTCGTCGAAGAACCAATATCCCTGATTAATCAAAGCCGTCAGCTCTTCAGCAAACACCGGGTTGGTTAACGCCTCACCCAGCTCAGCCTTGCCAAGCGTCGTGTAGCGGGAGAGCGCATCTGCCGCCGCCGCGTCGCTGACGTCCAGCGGTTCGCTGTTAACGAACACGCTGCCGCTCACGCTCAGCACACGCAGCCCGTTCAAACGCACCAGCGTTTCTCCGTCCATCAGCGCGTCTACCACTTCCTGCGGCTCGTAAGGCGGTTCTGCCGGGGCGATATCCAGCTCATGACGCGGAGTAGTCACAAAGCTACCAAACCACTGCTTAAAATCGTCCGGCTTGCTGATCATCTCGATCATCATTCCGCGCAGGCGCTCAAGTTCATACTCTTCAATGCGGCCAGCGTGCTCGCGAACGGTGAGATCCGGATCGCTGTAATGTTCGCTGCCCAGATCATTTTCCAGCGCGTAATCCGCGAAGCTGCTGATCAGATCGCGCCCGTTTGGCCCACGGAAGCCAACGGAATAGTTCAGCGCCGTTTCGTGGGTGAAACCGTCGTGCGGGAATCCTGGCGGAATATAGAGAATATCGCCCGGCTCCAGATCTTCATCGATGATCGGCTCAAACGGATCGACGTGCAGCAGCGCCGGATGCGGGCAGAACTGACGCATCGGCAATTTATCGCCCACGCGCCAGCGACGGCTGCCCATGCCCTGAATAATAAACACATCATACTGATCGATATGCGGGCCCACGCCGCCGCCCGGTACAGAGAAGGAGATCATTAAATCGTCCAGACGCCAGTCCGGCAGGACGCGGAACGGACGCACCAGCTCCGCTGATGGCGCGTGCCAGTGGTTCACAGCCTGCGCCAGCAGCGACCAGCCCGTCTCGCCTAAGCCATCGAAATGCTCAAACGGGCCATTGCTTGCCTGCCATTTTCCGTTGGCATGGCTTACCAGTCGGCTGTCGACTTCGGGTTCCATCGCCAGGCCAGCCAGTTCATCCGGGGTGATCGGATCAACAAAGTCAGCGAACGCTTTCTTCAGTACAACAGGTTTTTTCTGCCAGTATTTCTCAAGAAACTCCGGCCAGTTAAGGTTAAGTTGATAAGCCATTTTTTCATACCATCAGTGAGCAAACAGGCCTGATTATACGGAGCAGACGAACAGCGCTGCCTTGTCATGGGTCAATCGCGCGCGATATGCCTGATTGCGCGATTTATGATCCAGATTCATAAACTCTAGCGATTAACCCTGTCTAATCACATGAATCCCGTTGCGCTATGCTTCTTACCACAGCAAATTCCCCCTCAGGAGCGCAATCATGAACAAACGCATACTTGGCAAGTCAGGGCTGGAAGTCTCCGCCCTTGGTCTCGGCTGCATGGGGCTCAGCTTCGGCTATGGCCCGGCGACCGATCGTAAACAGGCGATTGAGCTGATTCGCGCCGCCGTCTCACGCGGCGTTACCTTCTTCGATACCGCAGAAGTTTACGGCCCGTATATTAATGAAGAAGTGGTGGGCGAAGCGTTGGCCCCGTTTCGCGACCAGGTGGTCATCGCCACCAAATTCGGCTTCACCTTTGGCGACGATAACAAACAGCAGATCCTCAACAGCCGCCCGGAACACATCCGCGTTGCCGTTGAAGGTTCGCTCAAACGGCTAAAAACCGATGTTATCGACCTGCTCTACCAGCACCGTGTTGACCCGGAAGTGCCGATTGAAGATGTCGCGGGCGTAGTGAAAGATTTGATTGCCGAAGGCAAAGTAAAACACTTTGGTTTGTCCGAAGCGGGTGTCGAGACGATTCGCCGCGCGCATGCGGTGCAGCACGTAGCCGCGCTGCAAAGTGAATATTCCATGTGGTGGCGCGAGCCGGAACAGGCGATTCTGCCGCTACTGGAAGAACTGGGGATTGGTTTTGTGCCGTTTAGCCCGTTGGGCAAAGGCTTTTTGACCGGCGCAATCACCGCCAATACCATCTTCGGCGATGACGATTTCCGCAGCAAAGTGCCGCGTTTTGCCACCGAGGCGCGTGAAGCTAACGAGCAGCTGGTGCGGCTTATCGGTGTGTTGTCCAAAGCGCAAAACGTGACGCCTGCACAAATCGCCCTCGCCTGGCTGCTGGCGCAAAAACCGTGGATCGTGCCGATTCCCGGCACCACCAAACTGCATCGTCTGGAGGAAAACCTGGGGGCTGCAGAAGTGGTCCTCGCACCAGACGATTTGCAAAAAATCACCCAGGCGCTGGAAACCGTGCGCATCGTGGGTGAGCGTTATCCGGCAGCCTTACAGGCGCGCGTGGGGAAATAAACCGCACGGCCCGGTCATGGCTGACCGGGCCACATACGCTACTCAGTCTTCCCGTGCGCCCACTCGCGCAAACGCTGGAACAGCACATACAGCGCAGGGATAAACACAATCCCCACCACCGTCGCCACCAGCATGCCGCTGAATACGGTAGTACCAATGATGCGGCGGCTTTGCGCTCCGGCCCCTGTCGCCAGCACCATCGGCGTGACGCCAATAATAAACGAGACGGCCGTCATCATCACGGCGCGGAAGCGGCGTGACGCGCCTTCGCGCGCGGCATCCACAATCGACATCCCTTCTTCCCGCCGCGTACGGGCAAACTCGACGATCAGAATGGCGTTTTTCGCCGCCAGGGCGATTAACAATACCAGACCAATCTGCACATAAACGTCGTTGGCGTACCCGGCAATCCACAACCAGGTGAGCGCACCACCGATAGCGACCAACACCGAGAGCATGACGCTTGCCGGCAGCGTCCAGCTTTCGTACTGGGCGACGAGGAACAGCCACGCCATCACCACCGCCGCCAGCACAATCCAGATGGCCTGATTTCCCGTCTGCTGCTCCTGATAGGAGATTCCGCTCCAGGCGTAGCTGTAACCTTCCGGCAGCGATTCTTCCAGAATCTGCGCCATCGCGGTCATGGCGGTGCTGCTGCTGACGCCCGCCGCTGCCGATCCGCTCACCGACACCGATGGAAACTGGTTGTACTGTTGCAGGAATGGCGCGCCGACGGTTGGCGTGATGGTCACGAGGTTGCTCAGGCGCACGCGATCGCCGCCAGTGCTGCGAACGTAGAGCTCGCTGATTTGCTCGGCGCGTTCACGCCACTGCATTTCGTTTTGCATCACCACGTGATACGAACGGTTGTTGATAGTGAAATCCCCGGCGCGAGTGCCACCGAAAGCCGTTTGCAGGCTATTAAAGATTTGCGAGACCGGAACATCCAGCTGCGCCGCGCGCTCGCGGTCAACGGTGAGCGTCAACTGCGGCACGTTGCTGCTCCATGTGGTGAAGACCCGGTTTAGTTGCGCATGCTGATTAGCTTTGCGCAGCACCTGCTGAGTCACTTTCTCCAGTTCATTCGGCGACTGTCCGGCCTGCGCCTGAATACGCAGGTCGAAACCGGATGCATTACCCAACCCCGGCAACGTGGCGGGGGCGAAGGTCATAATGGTCGCTTCCGGTAGCGCAAAAAGCTGCTGCTGAAGCGACGCCATCACCGCCTCCAGAGGCGCGCGCTCGTGCCACTCTTTCAGCATCACGGACATAAACCCGCCGCTCGATGCGGTGGTGCCGTTGAGAATATTAAAACCAGAAACCTGGATAACGTCGCTCACCGCCGGGTTCGCCGCGATAATTTGCCGTGCCTGCGCCATTACCGCCTCCGTGCGCTCAAGCGAAGCGGAATCCGGTAACTGCACGCTGGCAAAGAAGTAGCCCTGATCTTCCTGCGGCAGAAAACCTTTCGGCATGCTGCTGAAACAAAACGCAGTGACCGCCGCCGCAATGCCTATCGCCAGCAATGCCAGCAGCGGGCGCAGATTGAACAGCCCCACTAACCGAACATAAATGCGGCGTGTGGCTTCCAGCCCACAATTAAACCCACGAAATATCAGCGTCGGGCGCTCAGCGCGCGGACGAAGCAATAATGCGCACAGGGCGGGCGTGAGCGTCAGCGCCACCAGGCTCGACAACACCACCGCCGCCGACAGCGTGACGGCAAACTGACGATACAGCTCGCCGACGATCCCCGGCAGCAAGGCTACCGGCACAAATACCGCCAGCAATACCAGCGATGTGGCGATCACCGGCCCGGCGATTTGCTGCAACGCTTTCGCCGTGGCGTCGCGACGATTCATGCCTTCTGCCATAAGCGATTCGACGTTTTCGACGACCACAATGGCGTCGTCCACCACCATGGTCAGCGCCAGGATGATCGCAAATAAACTCAATGTATTGGCGGTATACCCCAGCAGATAAAGCACCGCAAAGGTCCCCACCAGCGAGACAGGGATCGCCAGCGCAACAATGAGTGTCGCCCGCCAGCTTTGCAGAAACAGCGAAACCACAACAACAACCGCCAGCAGCGTGAGCGCCAGCGACACCCCAATTTCTTTAATGGTCGCCGCGACAAAACGGGTGGTATCGAATTTCACTTCATAGGTTAAATCCGCCGGGAAACGCGCCCCCAGCCGTTCCAGCTCGGCACGCACATTTTCCGCCACGTTAAGCGCATTCGCCGAAGGCGTGGGGTAAATACCGAGATAGGCCGAATCGTGGCCATTCAGCTGCGCGCCTGCGTTATAGTTTCGCGCGCCCAGTTCGATGGTTGCTACATCTTCCAGCCGCACGCGCTGGCCGTTTTCACCAGTGCGCACAATGATATGGCGAAACGCCTCAACCTCATTCAGTCGCCCCAACCCTTTAATGGTCAAGGTCTGTTGCTGACCGTTAAAGACCGGCGGCGTACCAATTTGCCCGGCTGCGCCCTGCACGTTTTGTTCGCGCAGCGCCTGGGAAATATCATCGGTCGTAATATTCAGTGCATTCATGCGATCCGGACGCAGCCAGATACGCATGCTGTAATCCCTGGCGCCGAACATCTGCACTTGTCCAACACCCGGCAAACGCGCCAATGCTTCACGCACCTGCGTGCTGGCATAATTGCTGACAAACTCTGGCGAGTGGGATTGATTCGGCGAATATAAACTTACGCCCATCATCAGATTGGTGGCGCGCTTACGCACCTGGACGCCATTCTGCTGCGCCTCGGCGGGCAGTTGCGCCAGCGCCTGCGAGACACGGTTTTGCACGTCAATCGCGGCGAGATCGGGATCGGTTCCGGCGGCGAAGGTGATGCTAAGGCTATAGCTCCCCTCATCGGAACTGGTCGATTCCATATAAAGCATATGATCGACGCCATTTAGCTGGGTTTCCAGCGGCGTAGCAATCGCTTCGGCAACATCCGTTGCACTGGCACCTGGCCAGCTGGCGCTGACGTTAACCACCGGCGGCGTGATTTGCGGGTACTGCTCCACCGGAATAATCTTCAGGGCAATCGCGCCCAGCAGGGTAATGACCAGCGCAATCACCATCGCGAAGCGGGGGCGCTTAATAAAGAAAGTCAGCATGGCGGCTCCTTAATTCAGCACCTGGACCGCAGCACCGTTCTGCACGCGCTGCACACCCTCGACCACCACGCGCTCACCGGCTTTCACACCTTCCAGCACCTGATAAGCTTGTCCAATCTGCCCGGCTAATTTCAGCGGGCGTTTCTCGGCGGTATTCTCCTTTGAGATGACCCAGGTGTAGAACCCGTCGCCGTTCTGCATGACCGCCGCCGCCGGGAGCATTACAACCTGCTGCGCCTCCTGCGGACGCAGCCAGACGTTAATACTGCCGCCTGGCAGCAGGCGATGACGAGGATTGGCAAATTCCGCGCGTAGCGTGACGCTGGCGGTACGCGGGTCAATACGATTATCCACTGACGTCAGCACGCCGTCTTCGCGTGCATCGCCCACCTCAATCTGCGCCAGCCACGCTTTTTTCAGCGCGCCAACGTCCGCATGACGATCGACTTTACTGGCGAAGACCTGCTCTTCCAGCGCGAATGCGATGCGAATGGGGTCGAGCTGCACTACGTCAACCAGCGTACCGCTGGAAGGGCTCACCAGGCTGCCGACATGAAATTGTGTATGACCGATACGGCCATTCACCGGGGAGGTGATGCGCGTATAGCCCAACGTGACCTTCCGTGCCTCTACGCGTGCGCTGGCCTGTGCAACGGCGGCGCTGGCGACATCGCGCTGCATGCGAGCGTTATCCACATCGTTACGGCTAATGGCATCGCTGCTTTTCAGGCTTTGATAGCGGTTGAGCACTTGCTGAGCCTGACGTAACGTGGCTTGCGCGCTGTTCAGCTCCGCCTGCGCTAAGCGCAACGCCGCCTGATGTTCCGCGTCATCCAGTTCAAATAACAGGTCGCCCTGCTTCACATACTGGCCGTCATGGAAATGAATGGTGTGAATCGCGCCCTCAATGCGCGCGCGCAGCTCAACGGTATGAATCGCTTCGATACGGCCCGGTATCTGGCGCTCGGCGGCATGGCTGACGTTTTCAACGGTAGAAACGCGAACGGCAATGGCCGAGGCGAAAGCGGGGCTCAACGAGCAGGCAATCAGCACACAGCTGAATACGGCGTGGCGGATGGTTTTTGGCATAAATATCCCTTGTAGTCTTCCTTCAAATTCCGTGAAGGAAGTCGTCCATTTTTACTACAGGGATTGTTACAGAAGCGGGCTAAACCAGGTCTAAACAAGCGGACACGCGGGTTACGGCGCGGTACAGATCCGGGGATGATCGCTGGCAACCGCCATGCGCAACAACAAGCGATGGCCAATATCGTTCTGCCAGTTAAAACTGTTTTGCAGCACCACGATGGCGTTGCCGTGGCGTTTATCCAGGCCGATATAGCTGCTGTAACCACCTATAAAACCGGATTGATAGAGCAGGGTTTGCCCATAGGCGGAATAACCCAACCAGCCCAGGGCCGCGGCGTCATCATCGTTCTGGAAGCGGCGAAGGGTCATGGCATCAGCAAAAGCGAGATTCAACTGCGCATTACCCGTGCCGGAGAGATGTGCCTGCAAATAGCGCAACAGGTCATTGCCCGTTGACCACATGGATGCCGCGCCGACCATATCATGGCTGAAGCGCCACTCCGGCACCACTTCTCCACGGGCGACGAATTTTGGCTGGTCGCCCGCGTGACCACGCGCGCGCAGAATATAGCCGGGAAGTTTTTCCGGCACATAGCCGGTATGCATCATCTTTAGCGGGGTAAAAATCGACTGCTGTGCCATTTCGGGAATGGTTCGCGAGGCGTTGGTTTCCAGCGCGCTGTCTAAAATGGCGTAACCCAGGTTGGAATAATTTACCTGAACGTTATCCGGCGCGCGGAAGGTGCTGAGATAATCCTGATACTCACCGCGGTCCAGATCATCGTAAAAGGGTTCGCCGGTGAAAACATAGCGCACCAGTTTACCTAACATCGGTAAATTATAAGCCTGTCTTGGCAGGCCCGCCGTATGGCTGGCAAGCTGCTCGACCGTGATTTTTTGCGCGTCCGGACTCAGGTCTTTCTCAGATGGAAATAATTCGCGGAGCGTTGTATGCCATGCGAGCTTATTCTGTTGCACCTGTAATGCGGCAATTTCGGCGGTTACGCCTTTGGTAACCGACCCCACGGCAAAAAGCGTATCGCCGGTTACCGGCACGCGTTTATCTGAATCAGTAAAACCGTAGCTGAAGATCTGTGGCGGCTGATTGGGTGAAATCACACCAATCACCAGTGCGGTGGAACGCTGGCGGGCAAAATGGTCGCGGGCGAGGTGCGTTATCTGGCGGTCTAAGGGGGCATCGCAGATCGCGTGCAGTGACGTCGTCTTATTCAGCGTATCAACCGGATTACTGGATAGCGAGGAGTGGCAGCCCGTCAGGAACATTCCCATCAAAAGGGTTAACGATAATGGGGAAGTCTTTAGCAAAATCTCACTCTTTCCTGCGCTGCACACTTTTTCGACGCGCAATAATAATGGAATGACAGAGATAAAGACAGCAGGAAAAAGGCTAAAAGTATTTGCCAGATAGCATAATGCCATCCGGCAAATAACAGGCATAGAGGGTAGTAAAGCTTACGCCAGCGTAAAGGCTGGCGTATTCAGGCTAATCAGAACTGGTAAACAGCGCCGATACCAACCTGGTTATCCGTATTCAGACCCTGACGCTGAACATTGGCATTATCGCTGTCGAGCAGGTTGATTTTATAATCTGCGTAGACGGCCATGTTTTTGTTGAAGTAGTAGTTCGCACCCACTTCGATATATTTCACGATATCCATATCACCGGAACCATTATGGTCGCCGCGAGATTGCAGATATGCGAGGGACGGACGCAGACCGAAATCAAACTGATACTGAGCAACCAGTTCAATGTTTTTAGTTTTGTCGAACGCGATGGTATTGGAATCATACGAACCGCCGGTCATGTTACGGGTTTCCGCATAGGTTGCCGCCAGGTACAGGTTGTTCGCATCATATTTCAGACCACCCGCCCAGGCTTCTGCGTTCTCAGCCGTGTTTTGAGTACGTGTCTGCTGCTGGTCGGTACGCTTAGAACCGGAGTATGCTGCAGAAGCCGCGAAGCCTTCAGCGAATTCGTAGGACACGGAACCGCCCCAACCTTCGCCGTTCTGCTTCAGCACGTTATCGCGACCGTTGTTAGTTTCGCCGCTGCCACCGTTTTTGCCCTGGTACTGGATGGCAAAGTTCAGGCCGTCAACCAGGCCGAAGAAGCCGGTGTTACGGTAAGTCGCGAGGCCGTTCGCACGACCGGTCATGAAGCCGTCGGTCTGGGTGTAAGAATCACCGCCGAAGACCGGCAGCATATCGGTCCAGGCTTCTACGTCGTAGATAACGCCGTAGTTACGGCCGTAATCAAAGCTGCCGTATTCGCCCGCGTTCAGGCCGGCAAACGCCAGACGGGTTGCGGTGTCAGCGCCATCTTCCGTTTTGTTGCCCTGAATGTTGTATTCCCACTGGCCGTAACCGGTCAGTTGGTCATTGATTTGCGTTTCCCCTTTGAAACCGAAACGAACATAGGTGTTATCGCCATCAGCGCCCTTGTCGTCAGAGAAAATATGGCGAGCGTCAACTTTGCCATATAAATCGAGTTTATTACCGTCTTTGTTATAGATTTCTGCTGCGTGTGCTGCGCCTGCGGCCAGAATGGCAGGAATAACGACTGCGAGAATTTTTTTCATATTAAGCCACCATCATTATATTTAATTTTAAGAGTATGAAAGGTCCAAAAGTACTATTCATACGTGCTTCTTTGCGAAGCGATTTATACATTATTCAATTATTCACAAATGAATAGCTGACACATGTAACAAAATGTAAAAACCGGATCAAGTTGGCTTATTTGGCGTATGAATTCGAAATTAGACAATCCTGATAAAACATTTTATTAACGCAAAACGATCATGTAATAAAATAGTAAACAAACGATAAACACGAATATTTATAGAATATAATTTCGGGAGGTATTATCAGGTGGTAAATAAAAAACAGGGGAATTAATGGGGAATTGGGTGCGTTTGCGGGCATTCCCCCCTCACCCCGGCCCTCTCCCTCAGGGAGAGGGGGAAAACCGCGCATTCTTAACCATTGGCTCGATCAGTTCCCTCTCCCTGAGGGAGAGGGTTAGGGTGAGGGTATCCTCACCGCTCGCGTAGCGCTTCCTGCACTTTATTAAACGGTTTTATTAAATAATCGAGTACGGTTTTACTGCCGGTGCGGATATCTACCGTCGCGATCATGCCGGGAAAAATGGGGGATTTATGGCCGTTTTTATTCTCGACAAAGTTGTGATCAGTACGAATATAAACGCGGTAATAGTAAACATCGCGTTTCACATCATCCTGGATCGTATCAGGTGAAATCATGACCACCTCACCTTTTAAACCACCATAAATCGAGTAATCATACGCGGTAATTTTTACCAACGCTTTCTGACCGGGGTGGATAAATGCGACATCACGCGGTGAAATATGCGCTTCAATCAGCATCTGATCGTCAAGTGGCACCATACTCATTAATTTGCCATTCGGCGGGATAACGCCTCCGACAGTGGTCACTTCAATATCTTTCACAATACCGGTAACCGGCGCGGTAAATTCCAGACGATCGAGCGAATCCGTGCGCCCACGAATGACGGAGCGCTGGGCGGCAATTTCCTCTTCCGCTTTCGATAATTCCTCACGCGCGCGAACATAATATTGCGTATTCATTTCGGTGATACGGCTGTTGAGATCGTTTTTCTGCCGTTGCAGACGCAACACTTCCACATCACTGGCCGCCCCTTTGCGAATTAACGGTTGAGTCATCGCCAGCTCGCGATCGACCAGCACGATGCCATCCCGAAGCCCCTTTATGCCTTCTGTTAAACTGCTGCGACGCGATTCATACAGACGCGTCTCCTGTGCAATCAGCGAAGGATACTGCTGTAACTCTTCCGGGAACGTCAGTGCAGTATCGTTCACTTCCGCATTTAAACGCGCGGCGCGCGCCAGCGCAGCGTTGTAGCGAGATAAACTCTCCTGCACGCCAGATTCCGTCTTGGTGCGATCGAGCTGCGCCAGCACCTGCCCGCGCTCAACGATATCGCCCTCTTTCACGCTAAGTCGCGTTAAAATGCCGCCTTCCAGCGACTGAATGATCTGTTCGCGAGAGGAAGGCACCACGGTTCCGCTACCGGTTGTCACCTCGTCGAGTTCGAAAAACCAGGCCCAGACCACAAAGAGCCCCAGCAGTAAGGCCAGCGCCCAGGCGACAACAGTCGCACGCGGCAAAGGAGGTTCGTTAAAATGCCCATCATAGAGGTCTTCACGTCTCATATCGTCTCCTCCTTGCTGCTGTCAGCGGCTGAGCGATTCAGCGTGGCACGCCGGACGGGTTGCGCCTGTGTGGCTGCCTCAGCGGGACGCTGCTGTTTGAGAATGACATCGCGAGGGCCATCCATAACCACTTTGCCCTTGTCCAGCACGATAATGCGATCGACCAGATGGAGGATCGCCAGCCGATGGGTGGCGATCACCAGGGTGCGGCGCCCGATCCATTGCTCCAGATAACCAATCAACCGCTGTTCACTGATCTCATCCAGCCAGGCCGTTGGCTCATCCATCAATACAATGTTTGGCTGCGTAATCAGCATGCGCGCCAGAAGGAGAGCCTGACGCTGCCCACCCGAGAGGCCAAAACCACCTTCCAGTATCTGATAGTTAAGGCCGTTTTTTTGCTGGCGAACAAACTCCAGCGCCCCGCTCATCGTAAGCGCGCGGTGGATATCATCGTCGGAGGCCAGCGGCCTGCCCATCGTGATGTTTTCCCGTACCGAGCCGAAAAAGAGTCGCGCATTCTGGCTGAGAAACGCCATGTCACGCCGCACATCAGCAACGTCAAGCAACGGCAGGCTGATATCATCCAGTGAAACTGTTCCGGCCTGCGGGTCCTGCATTCCGGCGAGCAGTTGCAGCAGCGTACTTTTCCCTGAACCATTTCGTCCAAGAATCGCCACTTTTTCACCGGATTTTATCTCCAGCTTCGGTATCGTCAGGACGTTAACCTTCTCCTCTTCATCGTAGTAAAAACCGACGTTATCAAGCAGATAGTGGCCGCTCAGATTGGTACGATGCACGCGCTCGCGCGGCTCCGGCTGATCGACCGGGCGCTTCATCAACTCATCGAGACTTTTACGCGCCACTTTCGCCGCCTGCCAGCGCGACAATACACCGGAGATCTGCGCCAGCGGCGCAATCGTGCGCGAAGCCAGAATCGAGGTCCCCACCAGCGCACCGGTGGTCATATCACCACTCATCACCAGATAACAGCCCACCAGCAAGACCACCGCATAAACAATCGACTGCACCTCCTGTGTCCACGTCATTAGCAACCCCGTGAGCCAGCGTTGCTTCATGCTGATAGACGCAGCGACATCGTTACTGTTGTTCCACTGGTTCTGGAATCGACGCTCGGCGCGCAGCAGTTTGATATCTTCAATACCCTGCACCGCTTCAACCAGCGTGGCGTTGCGGATCGCACTTTCGCGCATGCCGTCGTTAGCCAGCCTCGATAGCGGCCTCTGGATCAACATGCCGGGGATAAGTAACAGCGGAATCGCGAGCAGCACCACAAACACCAGCGGGCCGCCAATCATCCACAGAATAAAGACGAACAGCAGGAAGAACGGGATGTCACTCACCGTACTGATGGTGGTGGAGGTGATCAGCTCACGCACGGATTCCAGTTCGCGCAACTGGGAAATAAACGTCCCGGTCGATTTGGAGCGGGCGTTATTTTTCAGACGCAGCGCACGGGCGAATACACGGTCAGAAATGCGTAAATCGGCGCGTTTTCCCACCACATCCGAGATATGCACGCGGATCATACGCATGGTAAATTCAAAAATGATGGCGAGCATCACGCCGCCAAACAGTACCCACAGCGTGGCTTCGGACTGAGAAGGCACGACGCGGTCATAGACCTGCATCGAAAAAATCATGCCGCTCAATGCCAGCAGGTTCGCCACCAGCGCCGCCAGCATAATATCGCTGTAGCGCCGCCAGTCTTTCAGCGCCAGTTGCCAGAACCAGTTTTTCTTATAGGGTTTGATGTACTCATCGACACGCACGTCAGGAATGGTGTCCTGCGGCCTCGCCACTGCCAGCGACGTCAGGCGGGAGGCCAGCTCATCGCGGTTGACCACCGTTTGCTGTTCACCGTCGCCGCTCATCAGCAGGATAAAATTGCCCTCGCCATCCATACGCGAGATTACTGCCACAGCCTCATTATCCAGTACAGCAATCAACGGCAATCGCCACGGATCGATAAGCGAGAGATCGGGCGGTGTGTAGCGTAATCCAAGCCCGAGTTGACGGGCGATGTCTTCCTGGATTTCGCGGGCGGAGTAGTTTGTGCCCTGGTTCACGGCAACCCGCACATTTTCCTCGGAAAAATCGAGGCGATAGTGCCGGGCGACGCTTAACAGCGCCAGCAGCCAGGGTTCGTGTTGGGTTCGGGTTCTCATGGTGTATCACTTCCTGTGGCAGCCTGGCGGGATGAGCCAGTGGTTTGTCCGGGTAAACCGTCAACCATTATCCCGTCCACGCTGTAAAGATACGAAAACGCCTGACAGGATTTCTCCGCCAGGCCAAAAGAACTGCAAAGACCCGCCGCACACGGCGGACGGGTCTGTTAAGGGTTAGCCTACAATTAACTGATGGTTTGCCAGCAGCGTCGCGAGGTCGGTCTGAACGCCGTTCAGCGTCACCAGCGTGGTGTAATCGCCGCCCTGCCCGGTCAGGTCAACCTGAATCAGCGTGTTGCTGCCATCCGTGGTGACTTTCAGATAGCTCAACAGTTCGCTGTTCGGATCGTCCATCTGCGCAATGCCATTGATGTAGTGCGCGCTTTCATTGGCGGTGTAGCCACTGCCCTGCAACAGGTCGCTGAGGTCGATGCGATCCGAGTCCGCCGTCCCTTCCCAGGTGCCGAGCGTGAAACCTTTCACCACATCGCTACCGTTGCCGCCAGTGGCGTCACTACCATTGAGCAGTTTGTAGAGCAGCGTGTCCTGACCACCGTTGCCGATGTTGAAGGTGTCGTCACCGCCACGGCCTTCGAAAATGTTATCGCCGGTGCTACCGGTAAACACATCGTTGCCGCCACCGCCCGCGATACCTTCAATATTGACGAAGGTCGCTTTGCCGAAGCCGGTTTCCTGGGCACTGGCGTTACTCAGGTCAACCTTCAGCGCCGTATCACCCGCCAGTTTGTAGTCAACGATGTCCATACCGCCTGTCGAACTCCAGACGTTTTCATCGGAGACCACCACGCTGCCGCCCGCGCCGTTATAGACATGCGTGCCTGCTGTCGCATACAGCGTGTCGTTGTAGCCCGTGCCCAGAATCCCGGTGGTGTTACCATTGTCATCAGCCGCCAGCGCACTGTCGGCCGCTTTATCACCGTTTTCAGCAGTCAGGACGTAAGCGTGGTTTTTCTCCACCGCTTTCAACCCGGCCCAGGTACTATTAACGTTAGCAACTGACGTCAATGTGCCGGAGTTATCAAGGGAGAAGTTTTCAACGCCACCGTAGTGCTGACCGTTTGCCAGCAGCACCGCGCTGTACGACTTGCTGGCATCCAGCCCGTAGAAGTAGACCAGCGCCGTCGAGTCGTTCATGTTGACCCCACCCTGCGGGTTGATGATTTGCGAACTGACCACTTTGCCTGTCGCTTCATCCACCAGCAGTACCGTGTTGCCGTAGAAGACGTTAATGCCGTTAGCATCAGTCAAACGCAGGATCATGCTGGTGCCATCTTTAATGACGCTCTTGTTTTCGACATAGGCGGTTGCACCGCCCTGCGCCCTGAACACCACCAGGTCGCGGTCGCCGTCATAGTCAAGGTCAATCGCCAGCCCACCGGTGCTCACATACGTGCTGCTCAGGTTGGCGTTTTGCAACAGCGTCTGCGGCATGCTCCAGTTCACCTGTCCGGTGGTCACGTTCGTTCCCTGGTTGGTCCACAGAGCGACGATGTTATTGGCGTTACCGAGGGCGGTACTTCCCCTTTCCCCTGCAATTTCAATCACATCCATTTTGCCGTCGCCGTTCCAGTCAACGGCGATGGAGGTCATGCTGCTGATCTCATCACCGAAGTTTTGCACACTGTAACCGGCGCCTACGCCATTGGAAGCCAGGGTCAAATTCCCCTTACCATCGTTGTAATAGATAGCGCTATTGGCGCCATAGCTTCCACCTTGTCCACCCAATCCACCAATGAACAGATCCATAAAGCCATCGCCATTAAGATCTGCCCACATCATGGTAGTAAAGCGGTTGGCCGTGGTTCCGGTATTGCCATAGAACACATCTGTGACGATCTGGGTATTCGTCAGCGTCATATTTCCGGCATCATTCACCCCGTTACTGACAATCACCAAACGCTTGTCAGACGAGCTTGAACCGCCCTTCGATGTGGTATTCGAACCGCCAGTACCGTGATAAGCAAGGTCAACATAACCATCGTTATTCAGGTCAACGCCCGACAGCTCACGGCTTGGCTGGGCGTTGTTGTTGTTGGTTGACGCCACCCCATCCTGAGTCGTGGAGGTATAGACATAGGCTCCGGTTTTATCGAATCCGAGAATGGTACCGTCGGTGTTCATGACCAGTTGCGAGTCATAGCCACCGCGCGCCTCGGAGTCGTTTGGCGTACCATCGCCGTAGGCCACATCCACGTAACCGTCACCGTTGAAGTCAATGCCTATTACACCCGCCCACCAGGAGTAGGTATTGGCATTGCCGTCATTGGTTTGCCCCGATACACCATAAGATCCAACCTGGAATGTGGTGTAGGTACCATCGCTGTTGTACTTAAATGACTGCTGCCCGTTACCGTATTCCGTATCCGATCCCAATAGATCCATCAGGCCATCGCGATCGAAGTCGATAAACGATGAAGACTGCTGTCGGTCTGTGCCACTGAGTGATACGGAATTAAACGAGCCCAGCGTCGACGAGGTGGTTCCATTCTGCGTAAAGATGGTGGAGTTGCTCAAAATACGCCAGGTTCCATCCTCACCGAGGGTCATCGCCGTACCACTGTCACTGCTGGTTGCCGCTGTAGAGCTAAAGCTTATTACCGGCGCGGCCGATACCGTCAGTTCACTGCCGGTTTTATCCCGGCTGATCTCCTGACCATCTTTATTGAACAGCACGGCAGAGACGTCATAGGTGTCAACATTCAGCGCATGTAAATCCTTCAACTGCACGTACCAACTGTTCTTGTTCGGCTCAATCACCACATCGCCCGTGCGTGAGCTGTAGGTTGTACCGGCAATCGTCACTTCCAGATACTCGTCCGCGTAGCGGTTAAAGTTCAGCGTACCGCTGATAATTGGCGTCGTATCCAGCGTGTCCTGGGTGTTGATGGTAATCGGCAGCTCAACCGTAAAGTTCATCACCTCAGAGAGCGTGCCTTCGTTACCTGCTGCATCGACCACTGCCGCCTGATAGCCGTAGGTCTGGCCGTCGCGCAGTGGTTCCGTCAGCGCAAACGTCCACTCTGTACCGGTCACACTGGCGCGTCCCAGATAGTCGCCATTGCTGTCGTAAACCCGGACAAATTCGCCCGTTTTCAACGTCTCAAGCAGCGTTCCGCGCAGAACCGGTAAGCGTTCATCCGTAACGGTATTCGCGCCAAAGTTCCCAATATCCGACCCGGTATTATCGATGTAACCCACCACTTTGGTGACGCCGCCCGGCGCATTGGTATCCACCGTGACAATCTGCTGCGTCGTCTGCCCGACGTTTCCGGCGTTATCGACAACGCGCAGCTGATACAGGTTTTCACCGTCATCCAGCTCGCGGGTGTCGATGTAGCGCCAGTTTGTGCCGTTCACTACCACATCAATCCAGGTTTTGCCGCCATCGAGGCTAATCTGTGCGCGTTCATCCGCGCTCAGTTCGGCCCCCAGCGTGCCGTACAGCGTGATGGAGGTGTCATTGGTCAGGAAGTCGCTATCGCTGTACCCGGTATCATCAGAGATGCTGTCGACCGTAATGGTTTTCGTATCGTCCGGTTTCACCGTATCGATGGTGACGGTGGCACTGTCTGTCGTCCCGACGTTACCTGCCGCATCGACCACACGCACCCAGTAGTCATGGTTGCCATCCTCCAGAACCTGCGTGTCGTTGTAGTACCAGGAGGTCCCGATAGCGATGGTATTCACCCAGGTGACGCCGCCGTCCATGCTGATCTGGACATATTCACCCGGCTGGAGCGTGCTCACCAGCGAGCCGTGGATCGTCAGCGTTTTATCATTGGTAATAAAGTCGCTGTCGCTCAGGCCACTGTCGTCCGAGATATGCGTGATAGTGACCTGGTTCGCCATATCCGGGCGTACCGTGTCCACTGTGACGGTTTTGCTGGCGGTCTGGCCGACGTTACCCGCATCGTCAATAACGCGTAGCTGATAGGCATAGGTTCCATCAGCCAGCGCCTTGTCATTGGCGTAGATCCAGTCGGTACCATTGACTTCCAGCTCGACCCACGCGCCGCCGTTAACGCGAATTTGCAGATGCTCGCCCGCATTCAGCCCTGCGCCCAGTCGTCCTTCCAGCGAGTAAGTCGTGCTGTGAGTAATAAAGTCATTATCAGCAATCCCCGTATCGCTGGAGATACGGTCGATGATGATGCTCTGGCTGGCATCCGGTGCTACGCGGTCAAGTACCACGTTCTGGCTGTCGGTCGCGCCGACGTTACCCGCCTGATCAACGACCCGCACCTGATAATTGTGCGTACCATCGGCAAGCGTGCTGCCATCTTCATAACGCCACTGCGTACCATTGACGACCAGATCAATCCAGCTTATGCCGCCATCGAGGCTGATCTGCGCTTTATCACCCACCCCGAGCGTTGCGCCAAGCGAACCGTTCAGCACGATATTACCCACGTTGGTAATAAAGTCGTTGCTGGCTAACCCGCTGTCGCTGGTCAGGCTATCAATTGAAATGGACATCTGCGGCGGCGTGAGGTCAACGCTAATGCCGTGGACGCTTTCACCGCTGTTGCCAATGGCGTTAGTGACGCTGGCTTTTATCTCATAAGCATTGCCGTCGGTCAGCGCCATCAGCGCAACCGCCCCCACCAGCACCGACCAGATGCCCCCCGCCTGCACGGTGGTTTCATAGGTGACGTTATTCAGCGTCACCACCACTTTCTGGCCCTGCGGCGCCGTGGTCGTACCGGAGATGGTCAGGCTCTGACCGCGTTCAGCGGCGTTGATCACGTCATCCTGCGCCACGGTATTAATGGCGATAACCGGTTTTTCGCCGCTCAGCGTCACTTCATGCGTACCACTTCCGGTATTGCCCGCCGCATCTTTCACGCTGGCAGTAATGGTGTATTTGCCATCCACCAGGCCGACAAAATCGAGCGCCGGAACGGTGACTTCCCAGGTTTCATCCGCCGCTACTTTCGCCGTATAGGTGCGCCCGGCAAGTTCTACGGTGATGGTCTGCCCGGCTGCGCCTTCCGCTTTACCGCTCACGGTCTGCGCCACCAGTTGCTCTGGCGAGTTCACCAGGTCATCTCCGGCGACGACGTTAATCGTCACGACTGGCGGTACGGTATCCACAACAAAGGTTTCGCTGCTGCTGCCGAGGTTGCCGGATGCATCGCTGACCATCGCATCCACCTGAATGGTGCCGTTACCCATCTGGGCGACATCGGCTTTCGGTACGGTTGTCTGCCAGCTACCGTCAGCGTTGACCGTCGCGGTGTAGCTGTTACCGTTAACGGTCAGCGTCAGGGTACGCCCCGCTTCTGCCGTTGTCGTACCGCTGATCACCAGCGCCTGGCCGTGTTCTGCGGCATTGAGCATGCCGTCACCGGAAACCGGCGCGATGATAATTTCTGGCGGCGTGGTGTCTACCAGCAATGTTTGACCTGCCTGGCCGATGTTGCCCGCACTGTCCTGAGCGCTCACCGAAATGGTGTAACGCTGACCATCGGTCAGCAAGCCTAAATCGGTTGCCGGGATCGTCGTCGTCCAGCGATCGCCCGTTACCGTCGCGGTGTAATGCTTGCCGTTCAGGGTGATCGTCACTTCGCTGCCTTCCGGCAGGCCGCTGCTCGACCCTTTCAGCGTCAGCGTTTTGCCCTGCTCGCTGGCGTTCAGCACGCCATCGACCGCAGGCGTATCCAGCGTCAACAGGATATTCGAGGTATTGACCGTGACCACTTTGCCCTGCGTGGTGGCATTGCCCGCGCTGTCGGTGACGGTCGCACTGATATCGACCGTACCGTTGTTGAGCGCAGAAACGATATCGGCCGGAACCCCAATGCTCCATTTGCCGTTAGCATCGACAACGGTACTGACGGTGTAATCGCCCACGGTAACGGTGACGGTGTTACCCGCCACGGTTCCCGTCGTCGTACCGCTGACAACCAGCGCCTGACCATGCTCCGCCAGGTTAATAACGTCGTCGCCTGCCGTGGTATCGAAACTCACGTCTGGCGGCAGAGTATCAATCGTGACAGTCTGACTGACGCTTGCCGGGTTACCCGCCGTATCGGCAATCGTCACCGTGCAGGTATATTGCCCGGAGGCCAGCGTCGCCAGTGCCTCAGGAGACATGTCAACCTGCCAGGTACCGTCAGCCAGTACGCTACCGCGATAATCCACGCCGTTCAGCGTCAGGGTAACCGTTGTCCCCACCGGGGCGTCGGTTGTGCCCGTGACCGCAACACCGGCTTCGGCTTCGGCGATATTAATCACGTTATCCGCCGTGACCGGGTTCAGCGTGATGTGCGGTGCAGTGGTATCCACCTGATATTCATGGCTGGTGCTGGCCGGGTTACCTACTTTATTGGTCACCTCAACCGACAGCTGCGCCGTGCCATCACGCAGGGCAGACAACGCAGCCGCAGGAATAACCTGGCTCCATGTGCCATCAGCCCCAACCGTGGTGGTGTAGACGTTGCCACCAAAGGTCAGCGTGACGGTTTGCCCCTGTTCAACACCCGTTGTGGTGCCGCTCAGGGTCAGATCCTGTTTCATCTCCAGCGCGTTAAGCACGTTATCGTCGGTAACGTTATTCACCGAGACAGAGACAGGCGCGAGGTCAACGGTGACTTCATGGCTAATCTCTACCGGATTTCCCGCTGCGCTGCTGGCGCTAGCGGTCATCTCCAGCTTGCCTTCGCTCCACGTCTTCACATCGTCGGCATCAATACCCACTGACCAGCTACCATCTGCGGCAACTACGCCGCTGTAGGTATTCGTGCCAATAACCAGCGTGACTTTCGTACCGACTGGAAGGTCTTCACTGCTGCCTTTCACCACCAGCGCCTGATTATGTTCGCTGAGGTTAATCACATCGTCGCCGGCCACGATATCAAAGCGGATACCCGGCTCGTTGTAGTCGACCATGAAATCATACTGGGCACTGCCGAGGTTGCCGTGGCTGTTGGTGACACTGGCGGTGATCGTCAGTGTCACCAACGGCGGAGAGTTCGCCCGCCGGGATCGTCGTTTGCCAGTTCAGGCTGGCATCAACGGTCGCCTCATAGGTTTTCCCTGCCAGCAGAACGTACACAATATCGTTTTCCGCCGCGCCGGAGACCTTGCCGCTCACCACGATTTCCAGCGCAGATTCATCCTTGTTAAGAATGTTATCGTCGGTAATCGTGTTGATGGTGACGGTTGGCGCACGGGTATCTACAACCAGTTGCGCAGAGCCGGCGGCTGGGTTCCCCGCTTCGCTGCTGGCGTTTGCCGTAACGGTGTACGTGCCGTCGCCAATCAGTGCCAGATCCGCTGGCGTTACTTCCAGCGACCAGTTACCGCTGGTATCAATTTGCGTGCGGTACTCTTTGCTGTTCAGTGTGACCGTCACCCACGTTTCCGCCGCCAGACCATCGCTGGTACCGTTAAGGGTCAGGTTGACGCCCTGTTCAATGGCGTTCAGTACGTTATCGCCAGCAATCGCTCCAAAGCTGAGCCATGGCTGACCATTGTCCACCACGACCGGGCGAGACGCGTTGCCGGTGTTACCCGCGCTATCGGTTATCGAGACGTTTACGCTCTGCTGACCCGCACCCAGCGCCTGCATATCGGCAGCCGGAATGCCCACGCTCCAGCGCCCCTGCGCATCCAGTTGAGTGATGTAGTCGTTGCCGCCCACTTCCACTCTCACGCTATCACCTGTGGTGCCACCAACGCTGCTACCGGTCACAACCAGCGCCTGGTTCTGCTCTGCGGCGTTGATGATGTCATCACCGGAAATCATGTCGATGGTCACCGTCGGCGCAACGGTATCAACGGTCAGTTGATGCGTCGCGGTAGTGCTGTTGCCTGCTTTATCGGTCACGCTAACGGTCACGCTGGCACTGCCCGACTGAAGCCCTTCGAGCGCGCCACTGGTGAGCGTCAGGCTCCAGTTTCCATCGCTGTCCACCGTGACCGGGCCGCCATAAGACTGGCCATTGATAAGCACAGTAACGCTCTGGCCCGCCTCAGCGCTGGTGGTACCGCTGAGGGTGACTACGCCTTCAATTTCGGCTTTATTCAGGACGTTATCCGCCGTCACCGCCGCAATTGTCAGCGTCGGCGCGGACGCATCGACGCTGAATGCCCACTCGGTGCTGGCACTGTTGCCATGCTGATTGGTGACGCTGGCGGTGGCGTTTGCTGCGCCATCGCGCAGTGCGTTCAACGACCCTGCCGGAACGCTAAACTGCCAGCTTCCGTCATCCTGTACCTGTGCGGTCCAGGCTTTGCCCGCCAGCATCACCGTGACCGTCTGCCCACTTTCCACGTTACTGGTTGCGCCACTCACCGTCAGCGCTTCGCCGCGCTCAATCGCGTTCAGCACGTTATCAGCCGTGAGGGCATTAATGGTGATCGCAACGGGTGCGACATCCACCGTGACCTGGTGATCCATGGTGGAAGACGTCCCGGCGGTATTCTCCGCAGTGGCGCTCAGTTGCACCGTGCCCGCGCTCCAGCCTGCAACTATATTTTGTGGCACAGAGACGGTCCAGCTACCGTCAGCGTTGACGTTTCCGGTCCAGCTTCCCCCCTGACCGTCAGTCAGGGTAACGATGGCATTTTCTGCCAGCCCGGAACTGGTTCCCGTCACCGCCAGAGCCTGGCCCTGCTCGATGCTGTTAATCACATCATCACCGGCAACCGTATCGAAGCGGATCCCCGGCGTACCAGTATTGACAGCGATATCACGGCTGTCCGAACCGGTATTCCCGTGCGCATTCTCGACGCTGGCGTTGATAGTCAGCGGGCCGTCACCAAAACCGGCAACATCGCTGCTCTCCACGGTGACCGACCAGAGGCCATTCGCCTCAACAGTAGTCGTGTGCGTTTTGCCCGCAACAATCACCTGCACGCGATCGCCAGGCGCTGCACCACTCACCGAACCGGCGATCGTCAGATTCTGGCCCGCTTCGCTAACGTTAATCACGTCATCGCCCGCGACCAAATCGATATGCACCACCGGCAGGCGGGTATCGACCTGCAACTGCGTGCTGCCGGAAACCGGGTTACCGTTGGCACTGCTGGCGCTGGCGCTAACCGTATAGCCCGCGTCACCCAGCAAGGCCAGGTCAGACGGTGCGACCGACAGTGACCAGTTGCCGCTGATGTCGGTTTGCGCGGTATATTCACGCCCACCCAGCGTGACGGTCACGATTGCGCCTTCCGCCAGACCGCTGCTCTTACCGCTAATGACCAGATCGGTTCCACGCTCAATGGCGTTAAGTACATTGTCCTCGGCAATATCATCAAAGGTCAGCGTCGGTACGCCCAAATCGACTTCAAACGCCTTCGTGGCGGACGAACTGTTCCCGGCGCTGTCGGTAATGGTTACCGTCAGTTCACCGCTGCCGTTCGCCAGGGTCGCCATATCCTCTGCGGTGACCCCAATGCGCCATGTACCGCTGGCATCCACCTGCGTGGTGTACGGTTTGCCATTAAACTCCACCACCACCGTATCACCGACCTTCGCGTTAACAGTTGTCCCGCTGATCACCAACGCCTGGCCTTTTTCCGCCGCGTTGATGATGTTATCGGCGGTCAGATCGTTTACCGCTACTGTCGGTGCCTGGGTATCAATCAGGAAGGTGTGGTTACCGGAAGCCGGGTTACCCGCCTTATCGCTCACGCTAACGTTAATGGTGGTTAAACCTTGCGCCAGGTTACTGAGCGCACCGGCCGCAAAGATAGCCGTCCAGATGCCGCCTGCGGTCACCTGCGCGGTCTGTTCAACCCCGCCAATATTCACCGTGACCGTCTGACCCACTTCCGCCGTGGTTGTGCCCGACACCGTCACTTCTCCGCTCGCTTCCGTACTGTTAAGCACGTTATCTGCGGTGACCGCATCAATGAAGACTGTCGGTGCGGTGGTATCAATAACGAAATTCAGGCTGTTACTGGTGCTGTTGCCGCTGGCGTTAGAGACACTCACCTGCACGACAGCATCACCATCGCGAAGCCCATTCAGTGCCCCCGCATCCAGCGTCACGCTCCAGGCGTTATCCTGCACCGTGCCGGTAAACTGCTTGCCGTTTACCGTCACCGTCACGGTACGCCCGTTGTCGATGTTAGTGGTGTCGCCCGTCAGAACGATTTCGCCTGATTTTTCTGTCGCGTTTACCATGTTATCAGCCGTCACCGGGTTGATAGAAACGGAGGTTTCGCGCAGATCCAGCGCCACGGTCTCGTTAATCGCAGCGTCATTTCCGCTCACGTTCGCCACGCTGGCGTTCACAGTGATCGACGCCCCGCTCCAGCTTTCCATCTGATCTGGGGTCAGTTGCAGCAGCCACGAACCGTCAGCCCGCGTTGCCGCGGTTCCCACGGCGGTACCGTTCACGCTGACCGTCACAATGCTGCCCGTCGCGACATCGGTGGTTGTCCCGCTGATCACCAGGTCGGACGCACGCTCGGCGAGGTTCAGGGTGTTATCCGCGGTCACGCTGTCAATACGAATACCCGGTTCAGTGCTGTCGAGCATTATTCCGTGCTGGCCGGAGCCGATATTGCCATGACCGTTGGTGACGCTCGCGGTAATGGTCAGCGGCCCGCCGCCCAGTGCAGACAGTTCGCCTGCATCCAACGCAACCGTCCAGGTACCGTCACTCTTCACGTTTGTGGTATGCGATTGCCCGGCGATAATCACCGTCACCACATCATTTTCTGCCGCGCCGCTCACCGTACCGTTAATCGTCACGACACCCGCCATTTCGGTCATGCCGATAATGTCATCTTCGGACACCGGCAGAATGGTGACCGTCGGTGCGCGGGTATCCACCAGCAGCGACGTCGTATCCGTCACGCTGTTTCCGGTATCCCCTGCGGCACTGGCGGTCAGCGTATATTCCGCTTCGCCCAGTTTCGCCAACGCATCAGCCGGAACAGAGACCGACCATACGCCACCCGCGCCGACGGTCGCCAGATAATTCATCCCGTTCAGCGTAACGGTGACCACCGTGTTTTCTGCCAGTGAGCTGGTTCCCGATATCTCCAGAGGCTGCATCTGTTCAATGGCGTTAAGTACCCCACCAGTGGACAGGGTATCAAAGCGTAGTGTCGGAATGCCGGTATCAACGTCAATGGTGTGTTGCAGCGACTGACTATTGCCCGCGCTATCGGTCACCGTCACATCAATTTCGTAACGGATACTTTCCAGCGCGGCCATATCCGCCGCCGGAATACCAACACTCCAGTTACCGTTTGCATCCAGTTGCGTGGTGTACGGTTTACCGTTCAGTACCACACTCACTTTATCGCCCGTCGCGCCGTTCGTGGCGCCGCCGCTGATCACCAGCGCCTGGCCCAGTTCCGTGATGTTGATCTTGTTATCACCCGCTACCGTGTTGATGGTTGGCGTTGGCGCAACCGTATCGACCAGCACGGAATGGGTACTTTCAGTGCGGTTGTTCGCCGCATCCGTAATGACGAGGGTGATGTCGTTCAGCCCCTCGCTCATGCCATCCAGATCCCCTGCACTCACGCTCATCGACCAGCGACCATCACTCCCCACGGTAGTGGTGTGCTGTTTGCCGTTCAGCGTCAGCGTGAGCGTCTGCCCGATAGCATCGCTGGTACCGGTTAAGGTCAGCGGCTGGCTAAGTTCAGTGCTGTTGAGAATGTTGTCAGCCGTAACCGGATCAATAGCCAGCACCGGTGCGTGCGTGTCAACGTCGAAGGTATGGCTGTTGGTCGCTTTATTACCGCTGGCCGTGCTGACGCTTAACTGCACGGTCACCTCGCCGTCGCGCAGCGCGCTGAGAGAACCGGCGGGAACGGTGGTGGTCCACGCGTTGTCATTGACCGTGGCGGTAAACTGCTTATTGCCCACGGTAATGGTGACAACTTGCCCGTTTTCGATACCGCTGGTTGTGCCGCTCAGCGTCACGACGCCCGCTTTTTCTGCGGCGTTCAGGACGTTATCGACGGTGACAACATCCATCGCTACCGATACCGGCGCCTTGTCAATCTGCACATCCTGCTTGATAGCCGCGGAATTACCTGAGTTGTCCAGAACGGACGCGGCAACGGTAATCTCATCACTCCAGCCGCCAGCCTCACTCGGTGGGACGCTGAACGCCCAACTGCCGTCCGGGTTAACGGTCGTTTGCCAGGATTCAGCGCCGATAGTGACGTTCACCGTCGCGCCCGGTTCAACGCCGTAGGTCATCCCGGTTACCCACACATCCAGCGCCAGTTCCGCAATGTTCAGTATGTTATCGCCGGTCAGGGCATCGATACGGATCCCCGGTACGCCTGTGTCGAGGGTGAAATCACGGCTACCGGAACCCACGTTGCCGTGGCCATTGGTAACAGCCACCTCTGCCGTCAGCGGCCCATCGCCCAGCGTCTCCAGTTCTGCTGGCGTCAGGGAGATGCTCCAGTTACCTCCGGCATCCACCGTTGTGGTTTTCGCATCCAGGCCACTGAGGGTGACCACGACGCGATCGCCAGAAGCCGCACCAGTGACACTGCCGCCAATCAGCACCGAGCCTTGCGCTTCGGTACTGTTAATGATGTCGTCAGCGGCGATGATAGAGACCGTCACCACAGGCGATTTGGTATCAACCAGCAGCGGTTCTGTGGTGGTCACGTTGTTACCATCGCCCGCCACGGCACTGGCGCTTACGGTGTAGTTTGCTTCGCCAAGCGTTGCCAGATCGGCTGGGCTCACCTCAACGCTCCATTTACCGTCAGAATCTGTTTTCGCGGTGTAGCTCAGCCCCGCCAGCGTCACAAGGACTTCAGTATTTTCTGACAGATCGCTGGTGCCACTGATAGTCAGCGGCTGGCCTTTTTCGGTCGCGTTGAGTACGCCATCCTCGGCCAGCGTATCAATATCCAGTTGCGGCTTGCCGGTGTTGACGATGAAGTCATGGGGTACTGTCTGTTCGTTCCCGGCCCGGTCGGCAATCACGACCGTGACGTTATTGTCGCCTTCGCTAAGTTTGGCAACTTCGCTTGCCGGAATGCCCACGCGCCATTCACCGTTGCTGTCCACCACGGTGTGGTATTCCACGCCGTTCAGGGTCACGATAACCGTGTCGCCCGCTGCGCTGTCTGTGCTGCCGCCGTCAATCACCAGTGCCTGGCCTTTTTCGGTGGCGTTGATGATGTTATCGCCGGTCAGCAGGTTCACGGTGACCTGCGGGATAACCGTGTCGACCTCCACGGTGTGCTGCATCTGCGTTGGGTTGCCCGCCACATCGCTGACGCTCACGTCAAACTGCACGGTGCCATTGCTGTTGAACGCCGTTGATGGGATGTTCACTTCCCAGGTGCCATCGGCTTTGACCTCGGCCTGTACGCTATCGCTACCGAAATTCACGGTAACGATTTGCCCTTCACCTGCATTGGTGTAACCACTCAGGACCTGCTCCACTTTCGCTTCGCTGGCGTTGATCACGTTATCGGCGGTCAACGGGTTCACCGAAAGCGTCGGTGGCGCAGTATCGAGAACGAAAGTTCCGCTTGCGCTGGCACTGTTGCCCTGCGTGTTTGTCACGCTGGCTTCAACAGCCACGCTGCCCTCTTTAATGGCGGCAAACACCACGCTATTCACCGGCACTTCCCAGGTGCCGTCTGCTTGAATGGTGGTCGTCAGTCGCTGTCCACCGACATACACCACTACCTCGTTATCCAGCCCAGCCCCCACACTGGTACCGCTAAGTACATAGCCCGTCGCCGCTTCGCTGGCGTTAATAATGTTATCGTCGCTGAAAGCATCAATCGCGATAGCCGGCCCGGCGGTCACTACCTCCACATCGTGGCTGACAGAAATCGAATTACCGGAAAGATTTTCACCGCTGGCGGTCAGGGTCGCAGAGCCATCGCTCAACAGGGCGACTTTATCCGCCGGGATCTCAATCATCCACCGCCCATCGTTGCCGATAAGCACGTTATCTGACGAGAAAATCTCGCCTTTGGTTGTGGTCAGCGTCAGGGTGAACGCGGTTCCTTTCGCAATATGTTCGCTGGTTCCGCTCACCCACAGAGACTGATTCAGCTCGGCGGCGTTAATGATGTCGTCACCTGCAACCGTGTTGAAGCGGATCCCCGGCAGGCTGGCGTCGATAGTCATTTCTCGTTCCGCCGCGCCCTGGTTGTTATTGGCATCCGTCGCGGTGACGTTGACCGTCAGCGCACCATCGCCCAACCCGGCGAGGGTCTCAGCGTCGAGCGCTAACGACCAGCGTGTACCGCCGTCAGTCAGCACCACCTGATCGCCTGTGAACGTCTGCCCGCCAATGGTGACGGTCACCGCGGTCACGGCAACATCGGTGGAGCCGGTCAGGGTGATACCGTCCTGCGCTTCCGTGTTATTCACCACATCATCATCTGCAATCGCATCAATGGTGATGCGTGGCAGGCTAACCTGAATATCCAACTGACGACTGGCGCTTCCGGTATTCCCGGCGGCATCCGTCGCGCTCACGCTCACATCGTACTGATGGTTATCCATCAGCGCCGGAAGGTCTTCTTTCGGCACAATCGCCGACCAGTTTCCGTTAGCTTCCGTTACGCCGTAGTAAGTTTTACCGTTCAGACGAACGGTCACCTGCACGCCCGCAGTCAGAATATCTGACGTACCGGACACAGTGAGGTCTGTACCGCGCTCATCGCTGCTCAGGAGATCGTTTTCGGCAATCATCCCGATAGTCAGAAGCGGTGCCGCCGTGTCAATGGCAAACGGGAAGGACCCCGTCCCGACGTTACCTGCGGCATCGGTGATCGCCACCTCAATCACATGCTCACCGTCATCAAGCGCCGCCAGATCGCTGGCTTTAACCCCGACACTCCAGCGTCCGCTGCCATCCACGATGGTCGAATAGGTGTGATCGCCCAACGTCACAACCACTTTGTCTCCGGCTGCCGCCCCCGTGCTGCTGCCGCTGATCACCTGCGCCTGACCCGCTTCGGTCGCGTTAAGGACGTTATCGGCGGTCAGGCTATCAATAGTGATAGTTGGGGATGCGGTATCAATCAGAACACCGTGATCCAGCGAGGTGCTGTTCCCGGCTCTATCCGTCACCGCGATGGTCAGATCGTGTGAACCCTGCCCCAGAGTATTCAGTGTACTGGCGTCTACAACCAGGCTCCAGACTCCGCCCGCAAGCACCAGCGCCGTTCCCAGCGTCTGGTTGCCTACGGATACGGTGACCGTCTGGCCAACTTCTGCATTCGTTGTGCCGCTGAGGGTGACACCCGCAGTGGCTTCCGTACTGTTGATAATGTTATCGCCCGCGATCGTGTTGAGAGTCAGCATCGGGGATTCGGTATCGACCACGAACTGGCGTTCCGCACTGGCGGTATTGCCGTGCGCGTTAGAGACAGAAACCTGAACCGTTGTCTGACCATCGCGCAGCGCGCCCAGGTCTGCATCACTTAGCGTCAGGCTCCAGGCCCCGTCAGTCACGGTCGCCGTATACTGTTTGCCATTCAGCGTAATGATGACATCACGACCGCTTTCGACACCGCGCGTCTCGCCAGTCAGCGTTTGAGGAGCCCCTTGCTCTGTTGCATTCAGACGGTCGTCAGTGAACAACGTGTTGACCGACACCGCGACGGCCTGCGTATCGACCTCAACCGTATGCGCAATGTTTTGCACATTACCCGAGGCGTTAGTGCCGCTAACGGCAATGACCAGAGGGCCTTCCGGCCAGGTTTGCATCGTTTGCGGCGAGAAGAGAAGCTGCCAGTTACCGTTAGTATCCAGCGCGGCATCGTAGCGCACGCCATTAATGGCGATTATCAGCCCTTTAAGGTTATCCAGCCCGGTTGATGTGCCGGAAAGCACCAGGGAATGACCCAGTTCGATGGCGTTAATGACGTCATCGCCCGCCACCGTATCGACGCGAATAGATGGGTAAGAGACATCGAGTAGGATCTCACGGCTGGCCTCGCCCCGGTTGCCGTTCTGATTATCAACCCAGGCTTTCACCGTCAGGTCGCCATAACCAATGCTCTGCAACGTATCCGCACTAACGTTCACCGACCATGTGCCATTCGCCTGCACCAGGGCTTCGAGAGGCTCGCTGAGTCCGATATCGATATAGACTTTTTGCCCGGCTTCCGCGTTAACCACGCGACCGCTAATGGTCTGCTCGGTTTTGATTTCGTCATCGTTAATGACGTTATCACCGGCGATGGTGTCGATGGTCAGCAGCGGCAACGTGGTATCCACCAGCACATCGTGGTTGGCGGTATTGTGGTTGCCCAGCGAGTCGGTCACGCTGGCGGTCACGGTGTAACTGGCTTCCCCCAGGTCCGACAACGCTGAAGGCGGTACGTTAACGGTCCAGTCACCATCACTATTTGCAACCGTGGTGTAAAGCACGCCGTTCAGCGTAACGGTAATGGTCTGATTCGGCTGGTTGCTGGTCCCGGTGATTGCCAGATCCTGACCTTTTTCATTCAGGTTAATGATGTCATCGCTGGTCACCGTATTGATAGCGATGTTCGGCAGTGCGGTGTTCACGTTGATGGCGCTATCCAGATGGCCCTGGTTGCCAGCCTTGTCAGAAACCGTGACCACCAGTGGGTTACTTCCTTCGCTCAGTGCGGAAACCGCAGAAGCCGGTAAGCCAATGCTCCACTTTCCTTCATTGTTCAGCGCGGTGGTGTAGTTTTTCCCATCAATCGTGACGGTCACAATCGCCCCGGCTTCCGCATTGCTGCACGTACCGCTAATAATTTGTGCCTGACCATGCTCCGTGGCGTTGAGGATATTGTCACTGGTAATCTTATCCACGGTAATCACCGGCGGCAGCGTATCTACATTCACTTCGGTCGTAATCGTGGTTTCATTGCCTGCCTGATCGCTGACTTTAAGCGTCAGCTCTAACAGCCCCTGCGACAACGCGCTTTGCGCCGCAGGCAGCGTAATGCTCCATGCGCCATTTTCAGCCACCGTGCCGCTAAACCATGCGTCGTTCCATTCAACCTGTACCGTTTGCCCTTGCTCGGCATCGCTAAAGCCGCTGACCACAAAGCCGCCTTCCGCTTCGACCAGGTTGATGACGTTATCACCCGCTACGGCGGAAACGCTCAATACAGGCGCAGTGACATCCACTTCATACTGGCGGCCTGCATCAGCCTGATTGCCATTCACGTTGCTGACGCTGACCTGTACGCTGGCGGAACCATCACGCAAACTCGCCAGATCGGTGGCCGGCACGTCAACACGCCAGCTTCCGTCACCCTCTACCGCCACCTGGTACTGATGCCCGGCAAGAGTGACTGTCACCGTCTGCCCTGCTTCAACGCCGGAGGTTTTCCCGGTAAGGGTGATTCCGTCAGTGCGCTCTTCAGCGTTAATTACGTTATCGTCAGTCACCGGATCGATGCTGATCGCGACCGCATTCAGGTCAACCTGCGCCAGATGACCAAAACTGCTGCCAGCATTGCCTGAGATATTTTCAGCACTGGCGACAATGCTCAGTTCGCCGTTTTGCCAACGGCTGACATCCGATTCAGGGACGATCACTGACCAGCGACCATCGGCATTCACCTGCGTGGTATAGGTGGTGGTTTCCACCACGCCGTCACGCATTCCGGTAAGGGTTACCGTGACATCATGCCCTTTTGGCACGCCCGTACTGGTGCCGCTGATCGTCACATCACTCTGGGCTTCCAGGATGTTAATAACGTCATCGCCCGCCACCGTATCGATACGCAGACCCGGTACACCCGTATCTATGCTTAATTCGTAGTCGACACTGCCGCTGTTGCCGCGACCGTTAGTGACCGTCGCGGTGGCTGTCAACGGGCCATCGCCAAAGGCGCTAAAGGTATCTTTCGGAATAGTGACCGTCCAGACGCCACCGGCTGCAACCGTCGTCTCGAAGGTTTGCCCCCCCAGCGTCACCACCACTTTGCTGCCCACTTCGGCATTTTTCGCCGTACCGCTAATGAACTGATCCTGTCCGCTCTCTTCAAGGTTAATGACATCGTCACCCGCCAGCGGCGTAATGGTGACCTGCGGCGAAGAGGTATCTACGGTGATCGGACGACTGGCGCTCTGATGGTTGCCCGTTTCGTCGGTGACGCTGGCGGTTACCGTATAGCTCGCTTCGCCCAGCGCGGCTAAATCCGCCGGGGAAACCGTGACCTGCCAGTCGCCATAGGTGTCTGCCTGAACGGTATAATCGCGGCCGTTCAGGTTGACGAGAATGTCGCGTCCCGGCTGACTGCTGCTGCCCGTAATGGTGATCCCTGCGGCTTTCTCCGCATCGTTCACCACATCATCAACCGCGACCTGGTTAATCGCGATTAACGGCAGATCCAGCACCACCTGCACAGTGCTGGTGAGCGTGTCGATGTTGCCAGCACTGTCGGTTACCGTAACCACCAGCGGGTAATCACCGGCAATCAGATCGCCTGCTGGCGGAACGCCCAACTGCCAGTTGCCGTTGTCGTCCAGCACCGTGGTGTAGCTTTTGTTATTAAAGGTCACGGTGACAACCGCGCCCGGCTCTGCGTTCACACAGGTACCCGAAATAATCTGCGCCTGTTTCAGTTCGGTGGCGTTGAGTTTGTTATCACCGGTCACCGGCGTGAGGGTCAGTTCAGGAACCAGCGTATCAACATTCACGCTGTGGGTTTGGCTGGTGCTGTTGCCCGCTTTATCTTCTACGCTAACCTCAACAGTTTGCAGCCCCTGCGCAAGCGTCGTGACGTCCTGAACGGCATCGACGTGTACGCGCCAGGTGCCATCGGCCTTGACGCCGGCGGTATAGTTTTCACCCAGCCATTTAACACTCACCGTCTGGCCCACTTCAGCGTTGGTTGTACCGCTAATATCAAAACCGGCCCCGGCTTCCAGCGCGTTAACCTGGTTATCCGCTTCAACCGTGTTGATGCTGAGGGTCGGCGGTGTGGAATCAACCGTAAACTGGCGTTCCGCCGATGCGCTGTTGCCGTTGATATTGCTGGTACTGACGCTGATGCTGGCATCGCCCTCTTTCAGGCTGCCCATATCCACCGCTGCAACCTCCAGCGCCCAGCGACCGCCAACCACTTCAACATCATAGCGATGGCCCGCGAAGGTGACCGTGACATGCTGACCGTCTTCAATACCCGAGACGGCACCACCGAGCGACAACGGTTCGCCGCGCTCGGTTACATTGAGGACGTCATCGGCGGTGACAGGATCGATGGTGATGGCCGCTTTACTGAGATCCAGTTCAACTTTATGCTCAATGGCGCTTTGGTTGCCGTTGATGTTGGCAACGCTTGCGCCGATGGTGACTTCGCTGCTATTCCAGCCTGAGACTTCCTGCGCCCCCACGTTGACTGACCAGCTACCATCGGCATGCAGAGTGGTGGTGTGCTGAACGCCGTTGACCGTCACAATCACATCCGCACCCGCTTCCGCGCCCTGCGCCGTACCGCTGATCAGCAGATCCTGCTGATGCTCAATGATATTGATAACGTCATCGCCCGAAACGGTGTCGATACGAATGCCCGGTTTGTCGATATCAATGGTGAACTGATACTGGCTTTGCGTGCTGTTGCCATGTTCGTTGCTGACAGAGGCGGTCGCCGTCAGACGTCCATCGCCTAATTCCTCCAGCATCAACTGCGGGAGATCCAGTTCCCAGCGGCCATCCGCGCCCACGACCGCCTCATGATCCTGACCGCCAATGGTGATGATCACTTTGCTATCAGCTTCAACGTTCTGCGTGGAGCCTGTCAGTTTCTGCCCGGCAGCCAGTTCGTTCTCGTTGATAACATCATCATTATTGTTTTGCAGACCGTCGATGATGAGCACCGGAGCCGCCGTATCCACCAGGATAGTCTGGTTGGCGCTGGCAGTATTACCCGCCGCGTCGGTCACGCTGGCGACCAGCGTATAACCCGCCTCGCCCAGCAGCGCCAGATCGGCAGGTGACAGATCCACCTCCCAATGACCATTCGTCTCATCCGTTGTGACGGTATAATTTTGCCCGTTTAGCGTCAGGGTGATGTCAACGCCATACTGATTGCTTGTACCGGTGATGGTGATGCCTTCACCGCGCATCTGGGCGTTAATGACGCCGTTGTTCTCCACTGCATCAATAGTAATATCGGGCGCAGTCAGGGCGACCTCAAAATCATGGTTACCCTTGCCGGTGTTTCCGGCGGTATCCGTAACCGCAACGGAAACCGTGTGTTCACCTTCGATAAGCCCACTGACGATATCCGCCGGCATCCCGACGCTCCAGCGTCCGGTGGCGTCCAGCACGGTGGTGATGCTCCAGGCGTCAACGCCTGTACCGACCGTAACGGTGACAATATCCCCCGCCGATGCGCCCGTGACGCTGCCGCTGATAATTTGCGACTGGCGATGTTCGGTGCTGTTCAGTGTGTTATCGCTGCCGCCGACGCTATCAATGGTGACAACAGGCGCTTGCGTATCCACCAGCAGCGTTTGCGTGATCGTTGTGCTGTTCCCGGCTTTGTCCGCCAGCGTAACGGTAACCTGCTGAGCCCCCTGCGGCATCAGGGCTGCATCTGCCGCATCTACCGTGACGCTCCAGCGCCCATCGGCCTGAATCGCAATGTCATACGACTTGCCATTCCAGCTTACCTGGCCTTTCTGGCCCGGCTCCGCATTGCTCTGGCCCTCAAGGGTAAACCCGGCAGTGGCTTCCGCCGCGTTAATCACGTTATCTCCGGTGACCGCATCCACCACTATCGTCGGCGCACTGAGATCAACCCTGTAATCCTGCGCGCTCTGCGCCTGATTGCCGTTCTGGTTGTTCACGCTGACCTGCACCGTCGCGTCACCTTCACGCAGCGAAGCCATGTCAGAGGGTGACAGAGTGTAGCGCCAGTCGCCGTTTTCATCGACGGTGGTGGTGTACTGATGACCGCCAAACAGAATGGTCACCGTCTGGCCCGGTTCGACCCTCTCCGTGGTTCCCTTCAGGATCAGCGGCAGCCCTTGTTCAGTGGCGTTAATCACGTTATCAGCGGTAACGCTCTCAATTGAGATAGCCACGGCATCCAGATCCACATCGATCGTATGTTGCCAGGAACCGGTATTTCCCGCGAGATCATCAACGCTCGCGTTAATCTTCACCTCTGTGTTCGGCCAGCGAGCCACATCCTCAGCCGATACCGTCACTGACCAGGTTCCGTCATCGTTCAGCCTGGTGCTGTAATCTTTATCGTTCACGGTGACAATTACCTTCGCCCCCGCGTTCACACCGCTTACCGTACCGCCAATCGTAACCGCCGCGCCGTGTTCAATCAGGTTAACCACGTCGTCACCCGCAACGGTGTCAATGCGTATACCTGGAATGTTCGCGTCGATTTCCGCCTGATATTCACCAACACCACGGTTTCCGTGCGCATTGGTGACTTCAGCGGTAAAGTTCAGCACGCCGTCACCCAGCGCGGTGAGTTCATCGGCGGTTAACGCGATCTGCCATTCACCGTTATTATCAACCGTCGCGATTTTCGTTATGCCGCCAACGGTCACCGTCACCTTACTGTCGGCTTCGGCATTAACGACATAGCCCTTCAGCACCTGTCCGGTGCTCAGTTCATTAGCGTTAATCACGCCGTCAGCGTTTCCATCCAGACCCCCGATCACTACCTGAGGCGCAGCGGTATCCACCACTACGTTATGGCTGGTCGAGGTGCTGTTGCCTGCGCTATCCGTTACGCTTGCGCTAATGATGTATTGCGCTTCGCCCAGCGCGGCGAGATCTGCCGGGGAGATCGTGACCGACCAGTCACCTTGCGCGTCGGCGGTAGTCTGGTATTCACGCCCGTTGAGAGTCACCGTTATCTGGCGGCCAGGCTGGTTACTGGTACCGCTCATCGCCAGGCTCTGGCCTTTTTCGATGGCGTTAATCACATCGTCGCTCGCCACACCGCTATCAATGGCGATTTCCGGTGCGGCGAGGCTCACGCTAAAGACATTCTCACTCTCGCCGGTGTTTCCGGCCTTGTCGGTAATACTGGCGGTAATTTTCGCGTCACCTGCGGTAAGGGCCTGGAGCTTGTCAGCGGCGACGCCAATGCTCCAGCGGCCAGCAGCATCCAGTACGGTGGTGAAGGTTTCTTTCGGCGCATCACTGCCGGTGCCGTAATACAGCGTGACCGTCACGCTGTCACCCGCAACGCCCCCGGTGCTTGAGCCGGAGATCACCTGCGCCAGTTGATGCTCACCCTGGTTTATCACGTTATCGGCGGTGAAGGCGTCGATGCTCACCGTCGGTGCGAGGGTATCGACCAGTATGTCCTGCGAGGTGGTGCTACTGTTGCCCGCACGGTCCAGTACGGTTACGGTGACGCTCTGCGCACCCTGACCCAGCGCGGTTAAATCAGCGCTCGGAACAGTCACGCTCCAGGTACCGTTGTCCGCCACCTCTGCGGAGTACAATTTACCGTTGAGGCGTACGGATACAGTCTGCCCCGGCTCTGCTGAGGTGATGCCGCTCAGGATTTGCCCGGTGGCGTGATTCGCTTCTGCGGCGTTAAGAATGTTGTCATCGGTCAGGGAGTCAATGCTGACAGACGGCGGCTGGGTATCGACAGTAACCTGGCGACCGCTGCTGGCGGTGTTGCCGCTGGTATTGGTGACGCTCACCTGAATATCCGCCGCACCGTCCGCGAGGTTAGACAGTACACTTGCCGGCACGTCGCAATGCCAGCGACCATCGTCTTCTACCGTGGCCGTCAGGGTTGCACCGCCAATGCGAATGACGACTGTCTGGCCCGCTTCTACGTTCTGCGTCAGGCCTTCCAGCGTGATCCCCGCCCCTTTCTCGGCGGCATTGATCATATCATCGCCCGTCGCCGGATTGATGGAGACAGCGACCGGGTTAAGATCGACCGTCACACCATGGCTGCCGGTCGCATGGTTAAAGCCATCGTTGGCAGAGACGTTGATCGTCAGGCTGTCCTGACCTTCAACCAATGATTTCAGTTGATCGCTGCTGATGCCCGTCTGCCAGCGCCCGCCTGGGCCAATCTGCGCGGTAAACTGTTGACCATTGATCTCCAGTTGTACGGTTGTATCCGTCTGAATATGGCTGCTGGTACCGCTGATAGTCAGTGATTGATTCAGTTCGATGGCGTTAATGATGTCATCGCCGGAGACGATATCCACGCCCAGACCCGGCAGGTTTGCGCTGATCACAAACGCCCCGTGGGTCGTGGCGCTGTTGCCGCTGAAGTTGGTGACAGTGGCGGTGATATTCACTTCGGTGTCGCCCAGCGCGTGCAACTGCGCGGAGGTCACCTCCATTTCCCAGCTCAGATCGCTTTTAACCGTCGCGTTGCCGAGCAAGATGCCGTTCAGCGAGACGGCGACGGTATCGCCCGGTTTCGCATAGCTGACAGATCCGGTGATGTACTGGCTTTGCGCCACATCGTCTACACCCAGCAGGTTATCGCCGGCGACGGTATTCAGCGTCACGACCGGCGATAAGGTATCCACCACCAGCTTACCGCTGTTTTCGACCGCGTTCCCAATCGCGTTAGTCCCCGCGACGGTCACGGAGTAAGTGGTGTTATCCAGCGATACAAGGTCTTCCACCGGCACGATAACCGACCAGCAGTTGCCCCCACCCTGCGCGCTTTCAACGGTAGACTGATAAGCCTGGCCATTCAGGGTAACGGTTAATTCGGTGCCTAATGCAAGGTTAGTCGTACCGGAAATGGTCAACGGCTGGCTAACGCTATCGGCGTTCAGCGTCTGCGCACCATTGATATCATCAATCTGGATAACCGGCGCTTCAGCCGCCATCGTGAAGGTATGGTCACCGCTGCTGACGTTACCCGCCGCATCGGTTATCGTAATCTTGACCGTGTGCTGGCCCTGCTCTAGCTGACTAATCAGCGAAGGCGTTAACGGCGCGCTCCACTTACCGTCGCTGGAGATAGCGCCGATAATGGTTATGCCATTGATGGTCACTTCCACTTTGCTCCCCGGTGCGGCATCGGTTGTGCCACTGAGGATCTGTACTTCCGACTGCTCCTGGGCATTCAGCACGTTATCCGAGGTCAGGCTGTCCACCGTCAGGGCTGGCCCGACGCTGCTTATTGTCACGCTGCCCGTTGTCGTGGTTTCGTTACCCGCTTTGTCGCTGACCGTTACGGTGATGGCATTCGCGCCCTGCGGCAGCGTAGCAAGCGCATCGGCATCGATGGAAATCTGCCATTTCCCGCCCGCCTGGACGGTCGTGGTCCAGTTCTTTCCACCGATATTTACGGTGACCGTTTGGCCTTCTTCGGCATCGGTGGTGCCGCTCAGGCTTTGTGCCGACGCCAGTTCACCGCTGTTCAGGACGTTATCATCGGTGAGTTTACCAATGGTGGTGTTCGGCGCACGTGTATCGACCATTAGCGTTTGTTCGCCAGTGATGATGTTGCCGGTGCTGTCGGTCCCGGTCACTTTGACCTGGTGCGTACCCTGCGCCAGTTTGCCGATATCCGCAGAAGGAACGGATACCTGCCAGCTTCCATTCGTCCCCACCTCGGTGGTGTACGTTTTACCGTTCAGCGTAACGGTGAGCGTCGTGCCCGCCGCGAGTTCTTTCGATTGCCCACTAACGATAACGGCGCTGGCGGCTTCTGTCGCGTTGACAACGTTATCGCCGCTCACAGTGTCTGCGGTAATACTGGCCTTCGCCGTCACCACTTCCAGCGTAATTTTGCCGCCATCGGTGGTTTTGCTGCCGTCGATCTGCACCACGCTCCAGGTATGCTTGCCTGCATTCTGGGTCGGTAATGTCACTTTCCAGGTGCCGTCGCTGCTGACCATCGCACTGGCGACGGTGTTGCCGCTGGCATCTTTGATTTGAATCGTACTCCCCGGCTGCCCTGTGCCGGAGAAGGTTGGCGTGGTGTCATCCGTCAGGGCGTTGCTGCTCAGTACACCCTGTTTATCGCCCTGATCGTCAGAAACGACAAACGACGGCTTCGCCGTCTCAACCGGTTTGGTGTTATCAATAACCGTTGTCTTATGCCCGCCACCGCTGTCATTTGCCAGCAGTGCGCCAACGCCACCGCCCAGCAGCACGCCCCCCGCAATCCAGCCCCACGGCAGATTATCCAGCGCACTCTGTTCGATAAACGGTTCAATGCTGGCAATCGGTGTCGCCTGCGGTGTCAGTACGACCTGCCCCATCCCCAGACTTTCACCCGTTTCGGCAAAGGTGATATGGGTCAGTTGCTGATTGTCATCCATGAATACCAGTTCAGACTGTTTACCGTCCTCTTCGCCAAAAGACGAAAAATAGTTGCTGCAACGGATGACTGAGCCATCTTTCATGTAGATGAGCAGGTCTTTTCCCTGTCGAACATATCGCTCGACGTTTGCCGGCGCCCCCTGAATCTGTACTACGCTCGGTTCTGTCAGCAAAATCGAGAGGTTCCCTTCACTATTGAGAACAGTTTTGCTGGCGGTTTTACGGGCGATGATATTGATCGTTTTAGACACAGGAGGCTCCTTTATAAGTAATCTGCGGAACTGCGTTTTCCTGAGATGGCGAATAAGGGAAGCCCTGAGAAATCAATCCCATTTTTCACAATCTGGCGCGCATTTATTTTTTGCGGGCTATTTCAGTTCCGGTAGTGTCGAGGTTACGTGTTTTTGTATTCCTACTAACGGTAATAAATTGTCTGTTGCGGCGGCATAATTCACCGCCGCGCTCCAGCCATCGAAATCAGCAAGGGTTTGCGAGTAGGCAGCCTGATAGACATCCTGCTCAACGCTGAGCAAATCGTTCAGACTACGTTTGCCTAATTTGTACTCATCCTTGTATACGTCACGGGTGCGAATCGCATTGCGGTGCTGTAATGCGCCAGCAGCTTCACGCCCCTGCGCACCACGCCAATCGGCGGCGGCTACCGATGCTTTTTGCAGCACATCAAACTTTGCCTGATCCACCCGTGAAGAAGCCATTTTCCGCGCTTCCTGCGCCTGAGCGATACGCGCAGAAACCGCGCCCCCCTGGTAAATAGGCGCATCCACCACCACCTGAATTTGATCATCCCAGTAGTTGCGGTTGTTGGATTCATAGCGCGTGCGTCCGCCACGAACACTCACCGACGGCCAGTGTTCGGATTTTGCACCCTCGACGTTGTAACGTGATGCCTGCTCGCTGGCTTCGGCGGCCATCACCGCCGGAATGTAGGAGTATTCAATTTCAGCGAGCGACTTTTGCTCGAGGGCTAAAGCCTCAGGCAAAGGGCGATAGGTTTTTGCGGTGATCCCGGTCAGCACGCCGAAGCGCGCCGTCGCGCTTTCCAGACCAGCACGGTACTGCTCAAGCGTTGCCTGCATTCCAGCCATACGCGTTTCGGTTTGCAGCACTTCGGAACGGGAGTTGAGCCCCGCGTTTGCGCGGTACTCTGACAATTGACGAACGTTATCAAGCGCCTTCCAGCCCTCTTCTGACACGCGGATCAGCGCCTGATAACGCAGAATATCGATGTAGGAAAGCGCCGTTTCTTCCGCGACGCTCGTAAAGGTGCTCATTAACTGGAAACGGTAGCTATCCCGTTGTGATGACTGTTTATCAATCGCGCTATTGGTACGACCGAAATCATATACCAGTTGAGTAATGCTCATTCCCCACTGGGCGGAGTTGTTCATTGAACCGCTGGAATCTGTCGTCCGGCTATGGCCGGTGCTGCCAGACAGCGCGACCTGAGGAAACCATGCGCTACGCGCCTCATCCACCATGCCCTCTCCTATACCAAGCTGGGCGGCCTGCTCATTGACGGAAGGATCGCGATTAAGCGCAAACAATATGCTCTCTTTCAAGTCCACCGCCGCCGCCTGTGCCATATCCGGGCGAGATGCCCAGGCCGGAGCAGGGGCAGAGATCGCCGGGGGGATCTGCATCACTAATACCGCAACAATAATTGGAAATAAGACTGTTATTTTCAGAGACGTCATCCTTTTCACTCATGTTGCTTTCCATGGTTACATTTCCGTTATTTCAAAGGCCAAACCAATATCTTGCGATGGCTTATGCGTAGAAATCATTAACGTTACTGATCAATATTCCATTCATAGTCTTTATAACCATGGGGTTAACCCGAGAACTTAGCAGCAAAATTGAAAAATTTTTCTATTAAGAATTTTCCTTAAGAAAAATCTAACACAACCAAATCCCTATATCCACACTAACCATGTAAGATTTTTGTTAATGAGATCGCATATTGTTAAATCACACAAATCAACCCTCACCTCATAAAGCGCTAAAGTAAAAAAAAGATCTGTTTCAACACGTTATGAAAGCAATCCTTAAGCAAGGATCGACACTATTAGCAATTCCCCCACTCTCAACACTCGGTCATAGAAACATCTTCGTAGCACTAAAAACACAATTAAATTAATTAATCACCGTTATTTATAGTTATACTTTACTTTTCTTTTATTAGCTTAATTTATTAATTTTGAAAGAATACAAATCTAAACAATAGTTCAGGAAAATCGATCAATATATGTAATTATCGTGAGCAATCGGACGTAGTAAAAACGTATTTTAGACGTCTAAGAAAAGGCTTCAGCCCAGATAAAACCAGGCGTTTAAGACATTCCAGACATAATTTTCAGAGGGGACCTAAAGCACGCAGTGAGGCCTGCTATCCTTACGGCTCTCTTGCGGCAAAAAATGGACTACAGTAGATCGTCACCATTAAGAAAAGATAAACACTCGTCAATCCCTTTACCGCAGGAGAATGCATGGAACTGCGCCATTTGCGCTACTACCTGGAAGTGTGTCGCACACTGAGTTTTTCACGCGCGGCGGAAAACCTTCATATCGCGCAGCCGCCGTTGAGCCGGCAGATCCAGCAGCTGGAATCACATTTGAACGTCACGCTCATCACCCGTACTCGCCCGCTGGCGTTGACCGAAGCGGGTGTTTATCTGTATCAGCAAATCGAGCCGCTCTTTAACCGACTGGAAGAGATAGCGCAGCAAACCCGGCAGATTGCCCATGCGTCTCGTGCACGTTTAATTATCGGGTTTGCGCCTTCCATGCTGTACGGGGAATTACCCTCGCTTATCCGGCGGCTTCACAATGAAAATGATATTGCCGTTGAGATGCAGGAGATGGTGACGCTGCGGCAAATTGAGGCGCTGAAGAAAGGTCGGATTGACGTCGGTTTTGGTCGTATTTATCTGCATGATAGCGAGATTGAACAGCTCACGATCCGTGAGGAACCACTGGTGGCTGCACTGCCGGGCAATCCTGCGCTAAACGGTAACCCGATAAGCCTGGCCGAGCTGAGCCTGCAGCCGTTTATCCTCTACCCTTCGCAACCACGCCCGGGCTATGCGGATCACACGCTGCGCCTTTTTGAACAGCATCGTCTGTGTGTCAACCCGAGCCAGCAGGCAAATGATATGCAAACGGCCATTGCGCTGGTCGCCGCAGGAATAGGCGTCGCGCTTGTACCTGAATCGGCAAGGCAAATTAACCATGAAGGCGTGCGCTATGTCGCCGTGAAAGAGCCTCATGTCACCTCGCCCATTATCCTGAGCTATCGCAAACATGAGGCCAATCCGCTGGTTGGACGCTGCAGAAATCTGCTGCGTCCTGCCAGTTGTCAGTGAACCGCGACTTCATCCTGCGGACCCGTCGCCTGTACATAACGGCGACGCAGCAGCAACAGGCTGGCAAAAGCGATCGCCAGCGGTACGATAAGCACCAGGAAGAAACCGCCCGTCCCTGCACCACTCAACACAAGCCCGCCGATGGCTGAGCCCATAATCGCCCCCATGCGCCCCATGCCAATCGCCCATCCCATCGCGGTCGCGCGGACGGCAGCGGGATAGGTGGCGACCACCAGATAATTTAACGCCAGTTGCTGTCCACCGACGCCAAATCCAGCAAAGGCGATAAGCAGGAATGAGGCCAGCCAAAGCTGTTGAGAAATTGCTACGCTCAATGCCAGCGCAACGGCGATACCGACAGCAAACATCAGATAGAGGATCTTCAGCGTGTTGATACGCGGCAGGAACCATGACAAAGGCAGGGCGAAGGCAATAAACGCGGCATTGACCGTCACCGAGGCGTAGGGCGCATCGGCAGGCGCAAGGCCGGCCTGTTTGAGCAGCGTCGGCAGCCATGACAGTAACATAAACCACGCTACCCAGTTGAAGAAGTAGACGCTCCAGATGCCTGGGGTGATCAAACGCAGAGAGCCGCTGAACAGATGGCTGAGACGCGAAACAGGTCGCGCGGTAACGGCGGTATCCTGTGTTGAGGCATCAGGCAGTCGCACCTCTCGTCCGGCGATGCGGCTGAGAATGGCGTTGGCTTTTTTCAGCGAGCGCGCGTTGCGGCGAGCGTAAAGGGAATCCAGCGAATCGGGAAGCAGGAAGACAATCACCACCAGCAACAACAGGGGTGCGACGCCGCCCATCAGATAAATACTCTGCCACCCCCAACGCGGCAACATGTCTGCCGCCAGCAGGCCGCCGGACATGGCGCCTGCGGGAAGCGCCAGCAGCACGCCGGTCGTGACCAGCCCGCGATGGCGATGCGGAGAATATTCCGCCGCCAGCGATAGCAACACCGGCGTCGCGCCGCCCATGCCAAACCCGGCAATGACGCGCAAAATGAAAATGGTATCAAGATGGGTGCTCCACGCGGTCAGCAGCGTGGCGACGGAGAATATCAGCACGCAGACCATCAGCGTGATGCGTCGGCCGACTCTGTCGCCCAGCATACCCAGCAGCATCGCGCCTACCGTCATGCCCACAATACCCGCCGTCAGCACCGGCGCCAGATTTTTGACATCCACGCCGAAGGCATCAATCATCGCAGGCCCGGTAAAGGCCACTGCCTGTGTATCAAAACCGTCAAACAGCGCCACCAGAAAGCAGAGAGCGATAACCCGCCACTGCAACGCCGAGAAGCGGATATCAATCACGCTTTTGATCAGTTCATCGCCCGCTTTATGCATCTCTCCTTCCCCATCTGTTGTTTTATTAGCAGAAAGAGAATCTATAAGTTATTTTTATATTGAAAACCAATACCTTATAAAGAAACAGATGATACCTTTTAGGTATATAGCTGCCCCGCCTGAGAAGGCGTGCCGCTATAATCGGTGTAAGCGTTTCTCTTCCAGCAGCAGTTTGATCACAATGCTATCAAGATTGCGTCGCATCGGTTCGCTGATACGTTTGAACTGACAGGAAAGATGCCAGGCAGGGGACGCATCATCAGAGGCCGCCATTTTTTCGCTGCTCAACACAAAGAGATCCGCCACAAGGGTACCGTGGCTGCCAAAATCCAGCTCAATATTACGCAGCGTGGTTCTGATTAACGCCTGGGCGCGTTCACCATCTTCCGCAATCAGCGCGCAGCCACCCGGCGACAGATCTTTAATTCGAAACTGATAATAGAGACCGTCGTTAAATTTTCCCTGCGCGGTGTAAACACGGCGATCGCTAAACGTTAAGCGGGGATGCTTTCGGCGTTGCGTAACATTAATGGCATCAGGATAGTGAATATACAGCCAGTTTTCGCCCTCGTGGGGATGAAACGCGGAAGCTGCGGCATGAAATTCGAATTTGCCGGTATCGGCAAAAATTTCGACCTCAAGATTTTCTTCCGTTTCCGGCGCATCGCCGTCCCACGGAACGTAAAAACCTGACGCATCCAGTTTTTGTATTTTGCAAAACACGTCAGCATTTTTGCTATGGATATCAACCAGACATCCTTTTTTGAGAGCCTCGCGAATAATCGCCACGCTCTCAAACAAACCCTGCTTCACGTATGATTCGTCCATAATTCTCTGACCAGAGGAAACTGCGCTTAACCACCCTGACAGGGTTAACGCAAGTATGCCAATAAGCTAACTGCTGAATAAGCAGACATCACTCTAACCATAAATGGCTGAGTTCCATAAATATGCTGAGTTTTTGCAATAGTGCCTGGCGAGATCAATACAGAATACGTTTATCTGTACTCAATATGTGAATTAGCTGTTAAGTCGTAAATTTATTGTTTAAAAACACATATGCCGGAGTGAACGCTATATGCCACTTTTTGCTAAAAAAAGAGCTCAGCGTCTTTCATTTATATTGCGGATGATTTTATCAGAATCACTTAACTGTTCTTATTGCTTTTAACTATCAATGCATTCGGTTTAATTGATTAATACAGGTATATAATCAATTCTCATTTAGGATATGACTTAGCCTAACTTACGAATAATCCAGGGCTTTTCCGATAAGACATAAATACGAGTTCCAATCAACTGTTTCTACCTATCAATAACAACCCATTAAAATATTAAAACAATCCTTGTAATGAAAGTGTTGCTGTAAATTTCATCGCACTCAACTTGCCTGCACTGGCTGGTTGCATGCCTGGCTGCACTGCATTCACTTTCAGTGCTGACTACTTATGTCGTTTTTCATAAAAATACATGGAGTTAAAATGAATAAGAAATTGCTGCCTATCGCGGCACTCATTATTTCCGCATCCGCGATGAATGCTTATGCAGTAAATGGTAAAGTCAATTTCACCGGTGAAATTATCGAATCCACCTGTACTGTGACCTCTGGCGACCAGAATAAAGACGTTTTCATTGGTAAATATCCTACCAGTGCATTTGCCAACAAAGGTGATGTCACCGCCTCTAAAGCCTTCACCATCAACCTTGAAAAATGCGAAGCGGGTGATTACTCCCTGCGCTTCGACGGCCCGTCTGTTGCGGGTAACCCGAACCTGCTGTCCGTTGACCAGGCAGGTGGCGTCGGTATCGAAATTCTGACTAATGACGAAAAAATTATCCCGATTAACCAGGATGCCGATGCCAGCTCCCCATGGGTTAACGTTGCCACCACTGGCGATGCCAGCGGTACAGCGACCTTTAACCTGAAAGCACGTTACAAATCCTTCCTGGATAAAGTAACTGCCGGTACTGCAAACGCCAGCGCAACTTTCACCATCGAATACAAATAATTACGGATAACGGATGTTAGCCACGGATGGCTAATTAATATAACTGGAACGGGTAAATGAAAAAAATAGTTGCAGCTTTATTACTGCTGGCGTCATTAGATGCATCTGCGGGTATCCAGGTCGATCAAACGCGTGTGATTTATAACGGCAATGAAAAATCCGCCGCGCTGTCCATTCACAACGATACGGATGAAACATGGATGGTTCAGACCTGGCTGGATACCGGAGATTCATCCGCTACACCTAAGAATTTACCGATGCAGGCAATCCCACCGATATTAAAACTGGCGGGCAATAAAGACGCTATTTTGCGTTTCATTTACTCCGGCGCAGGTCTGCCAACTGATCGTGAAACCGTGTACTGGATTAACGTTCAGGAAATTCCTCCTGCATCAAAACAAGAGAACGTGCTGCAAATTGCCATTCGCACTCGCGTGAAACTTTTTTATCGCCCAACCACGCTGAAAACCACCCTGCAAAAAGAAGTGGAAGCGTTGAGCTGGCGTAAACAGGGTAATCAACTGGTGGTCACCAATAACGGTCCGCTACACATCACTTTTGGCACGCTGACCCTGAAAAATGGTGCCAGCAAAACCTGGAAAGTGAATGCCGATATGGTCAACCCGATGGACTCAATGCGCATCAACTTACCGGCAGGCGCGTCTATCGCCGATCAGCTCTCTTTTACCTTTATTAATGATTTTGGCGGACACACGGAAATTAAAGACATCCGCCTGCAATAAGGGACCAGCACAATGGCCAGCCATAAGATAAGGACAACACCAGGACGTCTGGCGCAACGGATCCGTTGCGCCGTTTGCGTATCAACAATGCCATTGTTGGCGACGCCGTTTGTTAATGCGGAAGAACAGTTCAATACTTCGTTTATCCACGGGGCTGATAATGCCTCGATAGTGCAGAGTTTATCCAGTGGCGATGATATCCTGCCGGGTCACTATCCCTTTGATATTTATCTGAACAAAGTTCGCGTCGATCACCGCGACGTTGAATTCAAAAAAGATAGCCCTAATTCCCCTGGCTATTTTTGTTTAGATGCAGAGAGCTTCCGTCAGTATGGCGTTCTGGTGCCAGAAACGGCAGGAAGCAGTGCGTGTTACGATCTGGTCAAAGGGATCCCCGGCAGCAGCGTTAGCTGGAATGCGGCACTGCAGGAACTGGATATTTCCGTGCCGCAAACCGAACTTGAACCGCGTCCGCAGGGGATGATTTCTCCTCTGGTGTATGACGATGGCATCAATGCCGCCTACTCCAACTACGCCTACAGCGGCAGCCATTCCCGCTACACCAGCAACGGTGCAAAACGCGACAGCGATTACTCTTTCCTGACGCTGAATAATGGTATCAACATCGGCGCATGGCGTTTTCGCAACAACTCAACCCTCTCAAAAGAGAGCGGACAAAACGCACAATGGAACTCGGTATCCAGTTGGGCAGAAACGGACATCGTTCCGTGGCGTAGCCGCGTGCTGATTGGTCAGAGCAACACCAATAACAACGTCTTCGATAGCTTCCAGTTCCGTGGCGCGCAGCTTTCCAGCGTGCCAGAGATGCTGCCGGACAGCCGCCGGGGCTACGCGCCGGTGGTACGCGGCGTCGCCAACAGTAACGCCCGCGTGGAAGTGCGCCAGAACGGCTATACGGTCTACAGCACCGTTGTACCGCCAGGGCCATTTGCGCTGACAGATATTCACCCCAGTACCCTGAGCGGCGACCTGGCCGTTACGGTTATTGAGGCCGATGGCACGCGCCATAACTTCACGCTTCCCTACTCTTCCGTACCGAACATGCTGCGCGAAGGGATTTGGGAATATCAGGTGACCGCCGGGAAATATCACGACGGCACAACCGATTATGAGCCGAACTTTATTCAGGGCACGATTTCTCACGGCGCGGGATGGGACATTACCCCATACGGTGGGGTGATCGTGGCTGAAAACTACCGTTCTGGCGTGCTGGGCATCGGTAAAAATATGGGCGAGTACGGCGCGGCATCCGTTGACGCGTCGTGGTCCGATACCGATCTGGCCTCCGGCGACAGCAAGCGCGGCGCCAGCGTACGTTTCCTGTATTCGAAATCGCTGAACGCGCTGGGCACCGAATTACAAATTGCCGGTTATCGCTACTCCACGTCCGGCTTCTATGATTTCTCAGATGCGGTGACCGAACGTTCCAACTGGAAAAACGGTTTTTACCAGACGGAATATTACGATCAGGAAGGCGATAACAGCGGCGCGCCGTCATGGGCAACGCAGAGCCAACGCCGTCGCTATTACGAATCGATGCGTTATAACAATAAACGCCAGCGTGTCGAACTGACCGTCAACCAGCACGTGGCCGGGGCATCGTTGTATGCCACTTTCACCCGCCAGAACTACTGGAACACCTCGTCATATGACCGCACTATCCAGACCGGGATCAACACCAGCTTCCATTCGGTGAACTACAGCGTGTTCTATCAGAGTAGCCGCAGCAACTATGGCTACAGCGACAATAGCGTGAACGTCAGCGTGTCGATTCCGTTCAACATCTTTAGCCCGGATAACCAAACCGTCGCGTCCTTTAACGCCTCTCACAGTAAACAGAGCGGCGATGGCTACAGCGCGGGCCTGAGCGGCACACTGCTGGATGACCACCGCATGAATTACTTCGTCCAGAGCGGTCATTCCCAGTATGGCGGCGACACCAGCGTAGCAAACCTGGGTTACATGGGCAGCATGGGTAATGTGGCGCTGGGCTACAACTACAACAACAACTATCAACAGACGTCCCTCAACGTCTCTGGTGGTGTAGTGGCGCACTCTGGCGGTGTAACGCTGTCGCAGCCACTGCAAAACACCTTTGTGCTGGTGAAAGCGCCGGGCGCGCAAGGCGTGCGCCTGGAAAACCAGCCAGGGGTGGCAATCGACCGGTTTGGCTATGCGGTGTTGACCTCTGCAATGCCGTATCGCCACAACCGCGTCGCACTGCGTACTGCAGATATTGGTAATGGAATGGAAATTCCGCTGGCCGCAAAAGATATCGTACCGACACAGCGCGCCATTGGCCGCGTCGAGTTTGAAACGCATCTTGGTCACAGCCTGCTCATCCACGCCAGACTGGCGGACGGTTCTGCGCCAATGATTGGCGCCAATATCTTTAACCAGCAGGGCGCTAACGTCGGCGTCGTCGGTACGCGCGGCGAAGCCTATGTTGCCGGTATCGAAAGCGGCGAACGTCTGCGGGTGAAATGGGGCGACGACGATGACATGTCCTGCACCCTGCCGATACCTGAACTGCCTCCTGTCGACCGCGATCAACCCGGTGGTTACCAGGTTGTCTCTCTCACCTGTAACCGAAACTAAAGGATATTTACCATGCGGATTTTTATCCCCACGCCGCGCACCGGGCTGCTTCTGCTGATTTTGTCCGCCGCGCTGTTCTCCACCAGCAGCTATGCGCTGACCTGTAAACGCGCCAGCGACGGCAGTGTAGAGCAAATCATCCCATTGGATCACCAGATCAACGTTTCTACCGCCAATCTTACGGCGGGTACCGTGTTATGGCGCTCACAGACTTTTACCTCGACCTTTAAATGTACGGATACAAACAATCACCCGCAGGGGGAAGATGCCTACTTGTGGTGGGATCCGGATATTAAGATGTCGGCTATCCACAACTCGCTGGAAGTTGGCGTGACGTTCCTTGGCTCGGACATCAACCCCACTAAGATCAAAAGTACCGACATTGGTCCGGGTACGGTATGTCAACAGTCATCAACAAGACGGTGTATGCCTCCTGCACTTCCGCAAACCATCACTGCCTCCTACGCTATCTACATCAAGGCCACCGGTAACCCGCCGCCAGCCGACGGTATTATCAAAGATCAGAGTAAATATGCTGTGTTCCAGGTCGATGGTGAAGGTGGCTTAAACAATCAGCCAAACAGTAACTTTCGCGCCTATGTTTCCGGGCTTGGCAATATCAGGTTCATCTCCTGTAGCCCAAAAATTACCGTCTCTGCCAACAATGGCGAAACGGTAAACTTTGGTGCCATTCCGGCGCGTAACGCGGTCGTCGGTAAGATTGAGAAGCAGGTGCCGTTCAGCATTCGTGCCGATCTGACCGGCCAGGGGCAGGATTGCGAAAAACAGACGCTGATGGCGAACTTCAGCACCACCTACCCGACGCAGGATAATCAGTTGATTCTGCCGGAACAGAACAGCGGTTTCGGGATTTTGCTATCCCGCGCCGACTCGCCGAACACCTGGCTTAGCATGAACACGCCAACAGAACTGGGCTATGTGAACGGCAGCGTTGTCGAAAGTAATTTCCTCGCCAGCCTGAAATGGCTCAGCGCAACGCCGAAAGTGGGCAAATTCAACGCGTCAGCTAATATTGACGTGACCTTTAAATAACACTAGGACACTCCACGAAAATGTCGCTGACCTCCGCCGAGCCAACCGGACTGCGCTATGTTTTTCAGCCCATGTTCGACCGTGCAGGCAAAATGATTGCCGTTGAGTGCTTAACCCGGTTTACGCAGGAACCGGGAAGCGCGGCCATCACCGTAGAACAGTTTTTTAGCGACGCGTCCGATGAGCTTCGCGCGCGCATTTTGCAGGAGCAAATTGCGCTGGTGAAAAGCTATCAGTGGTGGTTTCAGCAAAATGACGTGATGGTCACGATTAATGTCGACGAAGCCACGCTACATACGCTGAACGATGACTTTATTGCCGATTGCGTAAAAACCATCGGCTGCCTGCATTTTGAGGTGAGCGAGTTTTCCAGCACCCTGGTCAAACGCACGCCGGCCATCGATGCGCTGGGCGATAAATATTCGTTCTGGCTGGATGACTTTGGCGCGGGCTATGCCGGGTTTGGCGCACTGGCGATGCAGTCTTTCCGTTTTATTAAAATGGATAAAAATTTGCTGTGGAATCTGCGTGAAAAGAAAAACGGGCAACAACTGATGGCTTCGCTGCTGCACTACTTCAGCGCTAACCATTATCAGGTGATCGTTGAAGGAATTGAAACACAGGAGCATCTGACCTGGCTTGATAACATGCCGTGGTTTGCGCTACAGGGATTGCTGTGGCAAGAGCAGAGTATCGAAGCCCTGACCGCTGGCCAATCCAACGCCAATTCTCTCCCCCGCCAGACCCATCACTAATTTCATGCGTTTTTTGACGTTAAACAATCTCATGCGGTAAAGCGTTTTGCTTTATCGCTTGATTTTACAAATAATCAAAAAACAATTAACATTAATATAATGCATCAGCTATCATACATATTAAATAGCGACAACTTTTCTTCAGATAATTCCCTCCCGGCTTTTAAAATGATGGATAAAAAATTTTTATAACTCAGTCAAAAAATTTAAATATCATATCGACAATATTTTTTTTCGCCTCTTAACAATAGTTATCCTCAATCAATCCAGACATCCTGTGAAAATATTCGGCGTTGACTCGTAAAATTCCTAATCCATTGAGAGGAGAAATTGACTCTATATTCTTTTTTGCGCTTACAGTTACATTAATCATAACCTTTCACACAACTTGTCACAGTTTGACAAAATGTGACGCACAGACAATAGTTATTCCATCCCGATAGCCTCGGATAAGTCTGAGGCTATTTCTATGGTATGGAGCCAGCAATGTTTAATAATAAAACCAAACGAATCAGCCAGGCAGTGGCGTTATCGCTTGCCCTGTGTGGCGTCAGCTATGCCGCAACCACGAGTCATGCATCATCGGCAAAACATCCGGAAGTTCAGGCCAATGAGCCGTTTTCCGCACACGTTCTGATCAGCGGCCTGGATGCGCCGTGGGATATGGTGTGGGGCCCGGATGGTTATTTGTGGGTGACCGAACGTAAAGCCGCTTCTATCGATCGCATCGACCCGAAAACCGGCGAGAAAAAAGTCGCTATCACGCTGAGCGGCGTCCATACCGGCCCGCAACACGAAGGTGTGCTGGGTCTGGCATTATCGCCAAACTTTATGAAAGCGGGTGGCGATAATTATGTTTATACCGCTTATACCTATATGAACGGTAATGAAGAACATGCCAAAATTGTTCGCCTGGAATATGACGAAAAAACCCAAAAACTGGGTAACGAAAAAGAAATCCTGGCCGGTTTCCCGGCGGGGAATGACCACAACGGTGGGCGTCTGCGCTTTGGGCCGGATGGTAAACTCTATTACACCATCGGTGAACAAGGGCATAACCAGGGCGCGAATTTCTGCAAACCTATTGATGCACAGCGTATTCCAACTGAGGATGAGCTGAAGAATAAAAATTATGCGGCTTATGCCGGTAAAGTGCTGCGTCTGAATATCGACGGCTCTATTCCGGAAGATAACCCGACCATTCACGGCATTAAAAGCCACCTGTTCACTTACGGTCACCGTAACCCGCAGGGGCTGGTCTTTGTCGGCGATACCCTTTACGCCTCTGAACAAGGCCCCTCATCTGACGATGAACTGAACATTCTGGAAGCAGGCGGAAACTACGGTTGGCCGCACGTAGCGGGCTTCCAGGACGATCAGGCTTACGTTTACGCAAACTACTCGAAAGCTGAAAACTGCCCGTCGCTGAAATGGGACCCGAACCATATCCCGGCAGGCGTACCGGTGCAGAAAGAGACTGAATGGAAAGCCGCTGACTTTAAAGCGCCAATCAAAACCTTCTTCACCGTCAAAGAAGGCTACACCTATAACGATGCCAGCTGCAGCGCGGATTCTGCGTACATTTGTTGGCCGACTATTGCACCGTCGAGCGTAGCGTATTACCCGGCGGATGGCGTCATCAAAAGCTGGCGTAACTCCATCATCGTCAGCTCGATGAAAAACGGGGCGCTCTATCGCGTTCTGCTGAACGCCGATAAGAAAGACGTGCAGGGCGACGTGGCGAAATACTTCCACACCGCCAACCGCTACCGCATGGTGGTGGTCAGCCCGGATACGCGTAAAATCTATGTTGCCACCGACAACTTCGGTAATGTGATGGATGAGTCTAACCATCCTACTCACAACCTGAGCAACCCGGGTTCGATTATCGTCTTCGAATACACCGGTAAGTAATGCGCTTGCAGGCGGGTCCATTGGCCCGCCTGATTTTTTTCCCTTTCTTATAAAAAACACACAGATGAAATTAACTCTGCCCCTCTCCGGGCTGGCGGCTACGTTTGTGCTGTCTCCGGTTTCATACGTTTACGCGCAGGACGCGACAACCGGTGATGGTGAACAAACCATGATCGTCAGCGCAGCGGCCCAGTCCGGCCTCTCCGCGTTAGATACGCCTGCTGCCGTTTCCGTCAATTACGGTGACGATATCCGCCACGCCGCACCGCGTATCAACCTCTCAGAAGGGCTGGCCGATGTGCCGGGCCTGCAAATTCAGAACCGACAGAACTTCGCCCAAGATTTACAGATGTCGATTCGCGGCTTTGGCGCACGCTCGACCTTCGGTATTCGTGGACTCAGGCTTTACGTGGACGGTATTCCGGCGACCATGCCGGACGGACAGGGGCAACTCTCCAACATCGATATGGGTTCGATTGAACGTATCGACGTGCTACGCGGTCCGTTCTCCGCACTGTATGGCAACGCCTCCGGCGGCGTAGTGAATGTGGAAACCGAAACGGGCCGCCAGCCGACGACGATTGAAAGCAGCAACTATTACGGCAGTTTCGGTACCTGGCGCACCGGGTTAAAAGCCACGGGTGCGGTGGGTGATGGTACGCAGAAAGGCGACGTGAATTACACCGTCTCCAGCAGCCGGTTTTCTACACACGGTTTTCGCGATAACAGCGCCGCACATAAAAACCTGCTCAATGCCAAACTGGGCGTGAAGGTCAATGACACCGGCAGCCTGACATTGCAGCTCAACAGCGTGGATATCACCGCGGACGATCCGGGCGGTTTAACGCGCAAAGAGTGGAAAGATAATCCGGCACAAGCGCCGCGCGGCGAACAGTACCGCACGCGCAAAACCGTCAAGCAGACGCAGGCCGGATTACGCTATCAACAAGGATTGGGCGAGCACGACGACCTGAGCGTGATGACCTGGGCCGGTATCCGTGAAACCGTGCAGTACCAGTCTATTCCTTACTTTGTGCAGCAACGCAGCGACACGCATCCGGGTGGCGTGATTGATTTAACCCGCCGCTACCAGGGGATTGATACCCGCTGGACGCATCACGAAGAGAGCGGCTTCCTGCCCTACTCTATCACTACGGGCCTCGACTACGAGACAATGACCGAGCAGCGCAAAGGGTATGAAAACTTTGTCTATCAGAACGGTCATTACGATCTGGGTACGAAGGGCGACATGCGTCGCAATGAACGTAACCTGATGTGGAACCTCGACCCGTACATTCAGACTAACTGGCAGCTCACCTCTGCCCTGAGTCTGGATGCGGGAGTACGCTACAGCTCGGTATGGTTTGATTCCAATGACCATTATGTGGTGGGTAAAAATGGCGACGACAGCGGTGAAGCGAGCTACCACAAATGGCTTCCGGCGGCCGCGCTGAAGTATGCCATGACGCCGACGTGGAACGTTTATCTCTCCGCCGGTCGTGGCTTCGAAACGCCGACGATTAATGAATTGTCGTATCGCCCTGATGGACAATCCGGGCTCAACTTTGGCTTACAACCTGCAACCAATACCACCGTCGAAGCAGGCAGCAAGTGGCAGGTTGGTGCCGGGCTTGCCAGTCTTTCCGTCTTTAACACGGATACGAAGGATGAAATTGTCGTGGCCGCCAGCGATAACGGGCGCACCTCTTATCAGAATGCCGGGAAAACGCGCCGTCGTGGCGTAGAGCTGGCGTGGGATCAGCAGTTTGCCACCGCGTGGCGTGCAAAACTCGCCTGGACCTGGCTTGATGCAACCTACCGTGAAGATGCCAGCAGCACCATTAAAAGCGGCAATCGTATTCCGGGTATTGCGCGCAACAGCGCTTACGTTTCACTGGGTTGGGTGCCGGAAGAAGGCTGGTATGCAGGCGCGGAAATGCGCTATATGAGCGATATTCAGGCCAATGACGCGAATACTGAACAGGCTCCGGCGTACACGGTGACGGCACTCAACAGCGGTTATAAGTTCGTGGCGGATAATTGGGTGGTGGATGTGTATACTCGCGTCGATAATCTGTTTGATAAAGAGTATGTGGGTTCGGTTATCGTCAACGAAAGCAACGGGCGTTATTACGAACCGGCACCGGGGCGCAATTACGGCGTAGGGTTGTCAGTGAGTTATATGTTTGATGCGATGTAGGTGCGGGCTCTCCCCCCTCACCCTAACCCTCTCCCTCAAGGGAGAGGGGACTGATTGTGCACAGTGTTAAATCCTGCGCCGGTTTTCTCCCTCTCCCTCAAGGGAGAGGGGACCGATTGTGCACGGTGTTAAGTCCTGCGCTGGTTTTCTCCCTCTCCCTGTGGGAGAGGGCCGGGGTGAGGGCATCAGCGCGCACATTTCCCCTCCCAACCTCTCATTTCCGTAAAAAAAGCTTGATACAAATCAATACATATTGATAATGATTATCGTTATCGAGTTAGTTATCATTTTCATAACGGAAGCACCTGGTATGATTAACACAGCAGAAAACCAAACAGAGCACAGTGCTTCACACCCCCCTGCGCCTAAAAAGCGTCTGATCAGCAGTAAAGCGTTGCTCGGCGATGAGGGGTCGGTGCTGATTGAGCACAATGGCCAACATTATCAACTGCGCCAGACGCAATCCGGCAAATTGATCCTGACTAAATAAATCATCCTATTTCGCCAGCCACCCAGGTGACGCCCAGGCAGCCAGCAATTTTTCATTTTCCTTATGGAGAGTTGTTATGCTACGCCCGCAATCCGCCCCGCTGCGCCCGACGCTGCTGGCCCTGACCATCGCCGGCATTCTGCCCGGTACTGCCCTCGCCGCCGATACCATGACCGTAACCGCCACCGGTAACGCCCGCAGCGCATTTGAAGCGCCCATGATGGTCAGCGTCATCGATACCACCGAACCTGAAAATCAAACCGCCAGTTCCGCGGCTGACCTGCTGCGCACCGTGCCGGGCATTACGCTTGACGGCACAGGCCGCACCAACGGTCAGGACGTCAACATGCGCGGCTACGATCGTCGCGGCGTGCTGATCCTGGTGGATGGCGTGCGTCAGGGCACCGATACCGGCCACCTCAACAGCACTTTCCTTGACCCGGCGTTAATCAAGCGTATCGAAGTGGTACGCGGCCCGTCAGCGCTGCTGTATGGCAGCGGCGCGCTGGGCGGAGTCATTTCATACGATACGGTAGATGCGAAAGATCTGCTGCGTAATGGCCAGAACAGCGGATACCGCGTCTTTGGCACCGGGGCGACGGGCGATCACAGCATCGGCATGGGCGCAAGCGCCTTTGGCCGCACGGATACGCTTGATGGCATCGTCTCGTGGTCGAGTCGCGATCGTGGCGATCTGCGTCAGGGCGATGGATCAACGGCGCCAAACGATGAGTCGATCAATAACATGCTGGCGAAAGGAAGCTGGAAAATCGACGATGCGCAGACGTTGGGCGGCTCATTCCGCTACTACAACAACAAAGCGCAGGAACCGAAAAACCCGCAGACCATCGAAGCCTCCACCAGCAGCAACCCGATGGTTGATCGCTCAACCATACAGCGCGATGCGCAGCTCACTTACAAACTCGCGCCGCAGGGCAATGACTGGCTGAACGCCGATGCCAGAATCTACTGGTCGGAAGCACGTATTAACGCGCAAAACATCGATAACACCGGTGAATTCCGCAAGCAGACCACCAAAGGCGGCAAAGTGGAAAACCGCAGCCGCCTGTTCAGCGACGCTTTCGCCTCTCACCTGCTGACCTATGGCGGTGAATACTATCGTCAGGAGCAGGAGCCGGGCGGCGTCACCACCGGCTTCCCGGAAGCGAAAATCGATTTCAGCTCCGGCTGGTTGCAGGATGAAATCACCCTGCGCGATCTGCCCATCACCCTGCTTGGCGGCACGCGTTACGACAACTATCGCGGCAGCAGCGACGGTTACGACGACGTGGATGCCGATAAATGGTCTTCCCGCGCCGGGATGACCGTTAACCCAACCGACTGGCTGATGCTGTTCGGCTCTTACGCGCAGGCCTTCCGCGCGCCAACAATGGGCGAGATGTACAACGACTCGAAGCACTTCTCCATCGGTAGCTTCTACACTAACTACTGGGTACCGAACCCGAACCTGCGTCCGGAAACAAACGAAACGCAGGAGTACGGTTTTGGTTTGCGCTTCGACGACCTGATGCTGGCCAACGATTCCCTCGAATTCAAAGCCAGCTACTTTGATACCAAAGCGAAGGATTACATCTCCACGGCGGTCGATTTCGCGGCAGCAACGACGATGTCCTATAACGTGCCGAACGCCAAAATCTGGGGCTGGGACGTGATGACCAAATATAGCGCGGAGCTGTTCAGCCTCGACGTGGCCTACAACCGCACGCGCGGGAAAGATACCGACACCGGGGAGTACATCTCCAGCATCAACCCGGACACGGTCACCAGCAAGCTGAATATTCCGGTGGCGCACAGCGGCTTCTCGGTCGGCTGGATTGGGACGTTTGCCGATCGCTCCACCCACGTCAGCAGCAGCTACAGCAAGCAGCCGGGCTATGCGGTTAACGACTTCTACGTCAGTTATGAAGGCCAGCAACAGCTGAAAGGCGTCACCACCACCCTGGTGCTGGGTAACGCCTTCGATAAAGAGTACTGGTCGCCGCAGGGGATTCCGCAGGACGGGCGCAACGGGAAAATTTTCGTAAGTTATCAGTGGTAACGACATCGCCCCGCTTCGCCGGGGCTTCATCTGGAAGGAAGAGACAATGAATCACTACACACGCTGGCTTGAGCTAAAAGAACAAAACCCAGGTAAGTACGCGCGTGACATCGCAGCATTAATGAATATCAGCGAGGCAGAGTTAACCTTTGCCCGTGTGGGCCATGACGCGGTGCGTCTTGCCAGCGACGTGCGCGACATCCTTGCCACGCTGGAAACCGTTGGCGAAACCAAGTGCATCTGCCGTAACGAATATGCGGTGCACGAGCAGGTTGGCGAATTCACTAACCAGCACCTGAGCGGCCATGCGGGGCTGATCCTCAATCCGCGCGCGCTTGACCTGCGCCTGTTCCTGCACCAGTGGGCCAGCGTTTTCCACATCAAAGAGATGACCGCGCGCGGCGAACGCCAGAGCATTCAGTTCTTTGACCATCAGGGCGATGCGCTACTGAAAGTCTACGCCACCGAGCGCACCGACATGACCGCATGGGCCAATGTGCTGGCGCGCTTTATCATTAGCGACAATACAACCCTGGTGCTGAAACCTGCTGAAGAAGCCGCCAGCGAAAGCCACGCCGACGCCGCAACCGTTGATAGCGAATGGCGTGCGATGACCGATGTGCATCAGTTCTTCACCCTGCTGAAGCGCCACAACCTGACGCGTCAGCAGGCATTTTCGCTGGTCGGCGACGATCTTGCCTGCAAAGTGCCTAACAGCGCGCTGGCACAAATTCTCGATAACGCGCGTCAGGACGCCAATGAAATTATGGTGTTTGTCGGCAACCGTGGCTGCGTGCAAATCTTCACCGGCGTGGTGGAAAAAGTGGTGCCGATGAAAGGCTGGCTGAACATTTTCAACCCGGCGTTCACGCTGCATCTGCTGGAAGATCATATTGCCGAAAGCTGGGTCACCCGCAAACCGACCGCTGACGGCCACGTCACCAGCCTGGAAATTTTCGCCCACGACGGCACGCAGATTGCCCAGCTTTACGGTCAGCGTACCGAAGGCCAGCCGGAACAGTCCCAGTGGCGCAAACAGATTGATGCCCTCACGGCGGAAGGGCTGGCAGCATGAAAAAATGGCTCGCCCTGCTGGTCGCCCTGCCCGTCGCGGCGCTGGCAGCTCCGCAGGAGAAGATCGTCGCCCTGGGCGGCGACGTGACCGAGATTGTTTACGCACTCGGGGCGCAGTCTTCGCTTGTCGCGCGTGACAGCACCAGCCAATGGCCGCCGGAGGCGGTCAAACTGCCGGATGTGGGTTATCTGCGCCAGCTCAATGCAGAAGGTATTCTGGCGATGCGCCCAACGCAGGTACTCGCCAGCCAGCAGGCGCAACCGTCTCTGGTGCTCAAACAGTTGGAGCAGAATAAGGTGCTGGTGATCAGCGTGCCGAGCCGTAACGATCTCAGCGTGATTGATGAGAAAGTGCAGGTCATCGCTCGCGCCACACACCAGGAAGCCGAAGGCGAAACGCTGCGCAATAGCGTGCGTCAGGCTATTGCCACGCTGCCCACCACGCCGCTCGATAAAAAAGTGCTGTTTATTCTCAACCATGGCGGCATGAACGCAATGGCCGCCGGGCAGCAGACGGCGGCAGATGCGGCCATTCGCGCTGCCGGGTTAACGAATGCGATGCAGGGCTTTGCCCGCTATCAGCCACTGTCGCAGGAAGGCGTGATCGCAAGCCAGGCCGATCTGGTGGTGATCCCCGCCGACGGTTTAGCAGCGATGGGCGGCGAAGCGAATCTGTGGAAGTTGCCGGGGCTGGCGCAAACGCCCGCCGGGAAGCACAAACAGCTTCTGGCGGTAGATGATATGGCGCTGCTCGGATTTAGCGTGCGTACGCCGCAGGCGATTCAGCAGTTGCGTTCTAAAGCGGAGTCGCTGCCCTGATGCCCCGGCGGATCACCTTCGCCCTCATTACGCTTGCGCTGCTGCTGACGGTGGGGACGCTGGCAGCAAGCGGTTTTGGCGCGTTGCGCCTGCCGCTTAGTCTGCTGTGGAATAACAGCGATGACGCGTTGCGGCAAATCTGGTTCACCATTCGCCTGCCGCGCGTACTGCTGGCGCTGGTGGTGGGCGGCTCGCTGTCGCTGGCGGGCTGCGTGATGCAGGGGCTATTCCGCAATCCGCTGGCCGATCCGGGCCTGCTCGGTATCAGTAGCGGCGCGGCGCTGGCGGTGGCGTTGTGGGTGGTATTACCGCTGACGCTGCCGCCGCTGATCATGCTTTACGCCCCCATGTTAGCGGCCTTTTTCGGCGCGCTGGCGGCAACGGTGGTTATCTTCCTGCTTAGCCGCCAGCGGGACAGTTCGCTGTCGCGCTTGTTGTTAGTCGGCATCGCCATTAACGCCCTGTGCGGCGCGGCGGTGGGCGTGCTGTCGTGGGTGAGCAACGATGCGCAACTGCGCCAACTTTCCCTGTGGGGGATGGGCAGCCTGGGGCAGGCACAGTGGTCAACGCTGCTGACCGTTGCCTCCCTGATGGTGCCCACCGTGTTTGTTATCTGGCGTCTCGCCGCTGCGCTGAACTTGCTCCAGCTCGGTGAGGAAGAGACACACTATCTCGGCGTGGACGTGCAATCGGTTCAACGACTGTTGCTGGTATGCAGCGCCCTGCTGGTCGCCGCTGCCGTCGCGGTGAGCGGTGTGATTGGCTTTATCGGCCTGGTGGTGCCGCACTTAATCCGCATGTGGCTGGGTGCCGATCACCGTGCTGTTATCCCCGGTTCGGTTCTCGCGGGCGCTTTACTGCTGCTAATCGCCGATACGTTTGCCCGCACGCTGGTGGCGCCTGCGGAGATGCCGGTCGGCCTGCTGACCAGCATTCTTGGCGCACCGTGGTTTTTATGGCTGATTTTCCGTCGCGGAGGGCAACATGGCTGATTCACTGAGCATAAAAAATCTCCACTACCGCGTGGCAAACCGGTTGATCATCCGTGATGTGTCACTCAGCCTCGAACGTGGTGAACTGTTGGCGCTCATCGGCCCCAACGGCGCGGGAAAATCGACGCTGCTGCGCTTACTGACCGGTTATCTTGCGCCTGCTGGCGGCGAGCGCTGGCTGGCGGGGAAAACGCTGGAAAGCTGGGAGGCCAACACGCTATCCCGCCTGCGCGCGGTGATGCTTCAGCAGACGCAGATGGGCTTCGACTGGCCGGTTGAAGCGGTGATTGGCATGGGACGCATGCCGTGGACATCGCAGCCGGAAAACGCCGTGATTCAGCAGGTGATGCAGCTAACCGAATGTCTGCCGCTGGCGGGACGGCGTTATGCCTCGCTGTCTGGCGGTGAACAGCAACGTGTACAACTGGCGCGCGCGCTCGCACAGCTATGGTGTGAGGGTTCGCCGCGCGGCTGGTTATTTTTAGATGAGCCCACCTCTGCGTTGGATCTGTTCCATCAACAGCATCTGCTGCGGTTGCTAAAACGGCTGACCCGTCAAGGGGAGCTACACGTGTGCGTGGTGCTGCATGATTTAAACCTTGCCGCGCTGTGGGCAGACAGAATTGTGCTGCTATATGACGGAATGATTGTTTCGCAGGGCACGCCTGATGTGGTGTTACAGGCAGAGACGCTGGCGCGCTGGTACGGCGCCGAGGTGCAGGTACGGACGCATCCCGACTGCGGTGCGCCGCAGGTGTTTTTAGCGCGGTGATATTGCCGGGAGGCGCTGCGGTTTTCTCCCTCTCCCTGTGGGAGAGGGCCGGGGTGAGGGCATCAGCGCGCGCATTTCCCCCTCACCCTAACCCTCTCCCTCCAGGGAGAGGGGACTGATTGTGCACAATGTTAAGTCCTGCGCCGGTTTTCTCCCTCTCCCTGTGGGAGAGGGGACCGATTTGCAACGGTGTTAAGGCCTTACCAGCCGTATTTCACCCCCAGCATCCCCTGGGTGTCGCTGTAGCCCTTGTCGCCCATCTGCACGCCCACGTTGCCCCACACGCTCAGGTTTTGACTCAGCTTCCCTTCCACACCCGTGCGCACTTCGCCCAGGTTGCGCGAGCCGTCGCGGCTGACGCGTACCCCGTCCATCCGCACGCCGTAGGTTTCACTGTTGTAAATCCAGTTCGCTTCCATGTACGGCTGGAACTCGCGACCTTTCCCTTCATCCTGCTTGTGATGGCTGTTGAGGAAGGTCTTCACGCCCAGACGCGTCTGCACATTACCGTCGCCCTCGCTGCGGATGCGCGTGCCGTCATGACGGGTGTGCGCATCATCCTTCACGCCCATCCATGTCACCTGCGCCTGCGGCTGCACGTACCAGCTGTTCAGCGTGCCCGCGCTGCCGCTGAACTCGCCCGCCTTCAGCGTATAGCCCGCTTCCAGTGAGGCCGTCAGCCCCTTCGACCGGTAGTCGTCGCGCTCGCGGTCATCCGCTTCCACGCTGTTGTCGAACCAGCTGTACAGCAGCCAGCTGTCCACGTACGCCCCGCTGCGGTCGGCTTCGTTCTGGTACCACGTGCCATACACCCCGGCGCTGTAGCCGCTGACGCGTCCGTCAGAGTCATAGCCCGCCCGGTCGCTGCGGGTGTTACTGTGCGCGTTGGCGTAGCCGCCCATCACGCCCAGGTGGAAACGGTCCTGCCCGCTGGTGCTCCACTGCGCCACTTCGCCGCCCACCTGTAACACGTAGCGGTTGCTCTGCGTTTTCAGCTGGCCATCGCCCGCCTGCGAACGCTCATGCCCGCCGACGTGACGCATCCACAGGCTGCCCGCGAAGCTGTCCTCGTCATGCAGCCCTTCCGTGTACTGCGGCTCGCCCAGACGGTCGTGCAGACGGTGCGTGAAGAAGCTGTTGGCCGTCGCCAGGTTGCTGATGTAGCTCCCCGCTTCCGGTCGCAGTACCGATGGCCCGGTCGGGTCCACAATCGGCGGCTGTACCGGCGTGATGCCGCTCCACTTACTGGTCAGATACCAGTTTGCGGCGTTATCGCCCTGCCCTTTCGCCAGCGTATACACCCACGCGCCCGCTTCCACTGTGCCGGTGGTCAGGGCGAAGTTACCCGCCGAATTACCGCCCACGTTCACCAGTTCAATACCGTTGGTCGTCTGCGCCCCAAGGCCGCCGACATTATTCACCTGCACGCGGGTATTTCCCGCCGTATCGCCCTTCACCATCAGCTTATCGGTGGCCGACTGGTCATCGCCCAGCTCGGTATTGAAGGCCATCAGGCCGTTATTGCCCGTGTAGTTGCCGTTCACCACCAGCTGGTTGCCCGGCTGTGCGCCCGGCTGGTTCATCAGCACCGTGCCGCTGTTATGCAGATTGCCGCCCACCGTGGTATTCGCCACCGCCAGCGTACCGCCCTGACGGATATCCATATCCCCCGCCGTGCTGCCAAAGCCTGAGAGCATCGCCCCGTCGTGGATATTCACCTGCTGGCTCGCCATCGCCACTGCGCCATCTGCATCCGCGCCGAGCGCCAGCCCGCCGCCGGTGATGTCCGTGGTGCCGGTGTACCCCGCCGAATCCGCCGTTAACGTCAGCGTGCCGCTGCCCTGTTTGTTCAGGTTGCCGCTGCCGGAGACCGTATGGCTCAGCGTCCAGTCGCTGTCGGTAGCCACCGTCAGCAGGCCGTTGTCCGTCACGCTCGCCGTACCGAGGTTCGCCGCGTCCGTGATCGTCATGGCGCTGTTCCCATCGATACGGAACTGCCCGCTGAACCCCTGGTTGTCGCCGGAAACCGCCACAGCCGAGGCCTGCGCCACGTCAACAATGCCCGCGCCGCTCAGGCTGTTGAGCAGCTCCCCGGTGACGCCGTTCAGCGTCAGGGTGCCGTCATCAGTCACGTTGCCGCTGCCCGCGCCCTGCGCATCGTTCAGCACCACTTCCGCTGCGCTTTCGATGGTGGTGGTGGCACTCAGACCCACGTTCGCCCCGTCAATCGTCAGCACGCCGCCCGCCACGCCGAGATTGCCCGCCCCGGTCAGGCTGCCCTGGCTGGTGCCGCCGTTCTGCAGCGTCAGGCTACCGCCGTTGAGCGCCAGCGTGGAGCCTGTTTCTCCGCTCAGCCTGCCCGCCGTCTGCGTGGTACCGTTCAGGTCGGCAATAGCACCGTCACTGATAACCAGCGCCGAGGTGTTGCCCAGCGCGCCGTCCGCATCGGTGCGCAGTGTACCCGCCTGCACCTGCGTTTCGCCGCTGTAGCGGTTACTCGCGTTCGACAGGGACACCAGCCCGGCGGTATTGATGCCAAGATTTCCCTCGCCGGAGATAGCGGCCGACATATCTGCCGCCGCCCCCTGCGCCCCGGCGTGCTCTGCCAGCACCAGCGTTTGCCCGGCGTGGATATCCAGCGCCTTCAGGCCGTAGTTGACATACAAACCATCACCCGGCGCGGTGGTCAGGCGGAAACCGTAATCCCCGTCCGCCACTACCGTGCCGTTCTGCGCAATGGCGACGCGTTCATTTTCTGCCACCGCGTCACCGTTCTGGTCGGTCAGGGTCAGCGCGCCGCCCGAGCCGGTGACCTCCTGCGCCTGCACCAGCTGTACGCTTATGTCCGTGTCATCCTGCTCCAGCAAGTTCAGCGTGGTGTCCGGGTTCATCGCACCCGGATCGTTCCACGGACTGGCGACGGTTACCTGCACCGTGCCCGTATCCGCCGTCAGCGTGCCGGTCTGAATCGCGCCCTGCGCCAGGGTATTGGCGGGTATCTCGGTGTTGAAAATCAGTTTGCCGCCGTTGAGATGCAGACCGCCAATCTGTTGTGCGCCGTCGCCAACGGTGGTGGTGTTGCCCGCATCCAGCTTCAGCGTCGCCTGAGCCAGCGTCAGAGTATTGTCGCCGGAAAGATCGAAGATGCTGTTTTTAAGCTCTGCCGTACCGGTAAAGGCGCTGCCGGTGGTGTCGGTAAAGCTGAAGGCGTTATCCGCGCTGGCGAGATTAACCTGCAGCAAGCCGTTACCGGTCAGCGCGTTGCTCAGGGCATAGCCGCCAGAAGCCTCACTGGCTCCCGTCACCGAGAGCGTACCCGCATCAGCAATATTCACCGCGCTGCTGCCCAGCCCGGTGTTGCCGGTGCTGGAGTGCGAGGCCACGGTAAGCGTGCCGCCGTTCACCTCCGTGCGCCCGCCGTAGGTATTTTCGGCGGTAAGGACGGTGTGACCCGCGTCCTGAATGACCGCGCCACTCTCGCCTGAGATCAACGGATTAAAGGCATAGCCCGTTGCAGAATCATCGGTATGATTAAAGACCAGCGAACCATTGCCCGCACCGAATGCCACGCTGTCGGCGCCAATAAGATGCCCGGCTACCGCCGCGATATCATCGTGCGCCGCGCCGATATTGAGCGAGCCAGTGCTTCCCTCAGCAAAACCCAGCAAGACGCTTCCATTCGTCAACGCCAGCGTGCCTTCATTGCTGAGCGTCACTGCGCCATCGCCGTGTGCGCCGATATCGATGGTGGTGCCTCGCAGCAGTGAACCTTCTCCATCCACGTTCACGCGGCCCAAAGCACGATCGTTAGTCCCGACGCTAATCGCATCTTCGCCGTTAACCTGGCCACCCGAGGCAATATTCAGCGTACCGTTGCCCGTTACGCCTACCTGTAAGTTACTCGCGACGTTCCACTGTCCGTTGGTATTCACGTTGACCGTGCCAGTGCCATCAAAATAGGTGGCGACCTGCCCGGTAGAAGCGGTATTAACGACACCTGCATCGGTGATATTCAGGGTTCCCTGCCCCGCATGGCCCACACGTAAAGCAGCAGAGTTCATCACCGCTCCCGCGCCGTTCACATTCAACAGGCCGACCCCGGTGTTATTGACCCCCACCGTGGTACCGCCTGCGGTAACCGTACCTTCGCTCGCAATATTGAGCGTGCCGTTCCCCCAGTCACCTATCATCAGGGTTTGCGGGCTGTTACCCGCCGAGACAACATTCCATTGGCCTTTGGTGCCCACGTTCACTACGCCGACACTGTCCCCCACATCGCCAATGGTCGCCGTCGAGGACGTGTTCACTTCAGCGGCATCGCTGATATTGAGGGTTCCAGCGCCTCTCTCGGCGATGATGATTTCAGCGGTATTGAGTTGGGAGCCTTCGCCTTTGACGTCCACTCCCCCCGTGGCCATTTCCCAGCGCGCCAGCGAGACGTCTCCGGCATCCACTTTACCGCCGCTGGCAATGTTCAGCGTACCATTTCCGCCAGTGCCGACGACCAGCGTTTGCGCGCTACCGCTATTATTGGTCAGATTCCACTGACCGTTCTCTGTGACACTGACTACGCCGACAGAATCGCCATTAAGCCCGATCGCGCTTGCGCCGGTGCTCTGCACGACGGCAAGGTTGGAGATCGACAGGTTACCTGTTCCAGAATCGGCAACAACCAGTTCGGCGGTGGTCATTTTCGATTCTTCGCCGTCAACGGTAACGATGCCCTGCGAGTCGGCACGCGAGCCAATGAAGGTATCTCCCGCGATGACCTTCCCTGCGCTGTTAATGTTGAGCGTCCCGGATCCCGATTGCCCCACCAATAACTGCTGGCCATTAAGCACTTCCCACTCACCGCCGGTAGATACCGTCACGGTGCCCGTTCCCGTTGCACTGCGGGCAATAGTGCTGTTGCCATTGCTGTAGACAACGCCGAAATCGGAAATAGTCAGTTCACCCTCGCCATAATCACTGACGCGCAAGGAGGTGGTTGTGAGTACTGATCCACTCCCCGATACGGTGGCGCACCCCTTGCCATCCTCAAAGCTTCCGAGCGTCATGACGCCGGTTGTCACGCTGCCGTTCGAATTAATGTCTAAGGTGCCGGTACCGTGATAACCGATATTCAAATTCGGCAACTGCCCCGTCTTGTTAATAAGATCCCAACGACCATTATTCGACACCTCAACCGCCCCCACAACGCCAGTACCAGAGGCAATAATGGTATCTTCAGTCGTGGTAACACGCCCTTCATTACGGATCGTCATGGCACCATTGCCAGACCGACCAACATACATACCGGCAGTGCTAAGGGTGGAGCCCGCTCCATCAACGAGCAACGTTCCGTTCCCGCCAGTGCGATAACCCAGGTCGGTATCACCTGCGGTGACTGTTCCGCCACTCAGTACATTCAATGTGCCGGTACCGCTATCACCAATTGAGAGCCTGGCCAGGACCAGATTCCAGATCCCCGAGCCCTGTACGGTGGCAGTACCGACGCCAGTTGCATACGCGCCGATAACCGATGCTCTCGACGAACTGGTTATACTGCCGCCGTCAGTGATTATCAGTGTTCCGTTAGTTTGATTCCCAACAACGACGCCCTCAACCGTCAGCGCATTGCTATAGGTACGACTATCGCCATTATCGATAGTGAGAACTTCAGCCTGCACGGTGCCGGATAGCGCCAGCATGACCAGCAGTGGCAGAGGACGAAAAGATTTAACGCTCAGCGCAGCGTATCCGGGTGAAACCGTTACTGCTTGCTGAACAGACGCGGTTTTACCCAGTCGACGAGTATGCTCCGAGCAAACCTGATAAACACGTAAGGTGCAATTCCAGACAACGCGGTAGATCTTATTCATTATTATTACTCCTTGTTTTGGTGCTCTCACAGACAATACCAGCAGTCGGCTAACCTTTTGACAGGCGAGCAGAAGCCGTAAACGCTTAAAAGCGTTATATTTCAGTGCAATGCATTCATTCCTTTTACTTATTTATCTTATAAATTCGCCACATCAAAATAAGATAATAAGAAAGAACGAGTATTAAGACTCATTCCAGACAGGTGATATTTTTATTTCAGCTCAATACGCCCCCCCTCAGAAGGCGGCGACTTACTTAACCTGTTAATAAAAATGACGCCCCAGTTTCACATCGTCAAAAAAAGCTGTCAACATCGCCACAACGAAGCAAACATTGAATTAATAACATTAAGAAACCATTTAGAAGAAAAATTCTTATCCCTACCTTTTATAAAAATCAAGCGCCGCTTTCAGCACATTCATCGCTACAATTTGCACTCAGAAATTTAAATGCACATTTAGGATTTACACACCTAAAAATGCTATTTTCACAACATTCACCCACAGCACAAATTGCCAAATACGGCGAATTAATGACCAGTAATTGATTAGCCATGAGAATGAGTATCTTTTATGCCAGCTTCGAATCATCGAAACATTCGCTTTCGAATAAAATATTTGTTTGCGCAGAAAGCATGAAACTTTGCGCAATCTTGCCATCTCACGCTTACCGCCAGAGCACGTCTTTCCTGGGTTTTTAGCAATATTCAGTAACAAATGAAATGCTATTCCCATCTTTAAATTGCACTTAAGATGCACGCCGTTAACTATAAGAATCCTAATTAGTTGACTGATCAATCATTTCACAACTCACAACACTTAAACAACACTTAAGACTACGAACTTAAAGCAGGGGCAAGATGGAATTTAGGGTGATGCTCAAATCGTATTTCGAGCAGGTCAGATGCAAGTCAGATTTTCTTACTTTTTCAACAGAACTCCGGCGTAATAACGTTTCTTACTACATCTATTTTGTAGCAACAGGAAACGTTAAAGTGATAACAACTTCCGATAATTACGTTTCCGTTGAAGGAGGCCGAAGGATTATAAAAATAAGCGCCAACGCCAGTAAATTTTTAACGCGCGTGGCGGCGAAAAGACACTTCGCGGGTAAAACATCGTATGAGCAGTATTGTTTAGAGTTAGCGAACGCGGGGGTATTTAAATGGATTGTGGATTTAAATGAAAACAGGCGTTTTTACTGGTCGAAGGACAATCTTCTGCTTTACTGCGAGAATGTTCTTCCCTGCGAAGAAGCAACAATGTAAACGGACGCAACTGTTCTTTCATCTGCAATAAAAAAAATCGGCGCTTACACGCCGATTTTCAAAGAGACATAGTTACGCGTTGGTTACTGGTTTCTGCTCATTTGGCGCTTGAGTATTCGCCAGCATACGGCGTACTGGCACGATCAGCACCATCAGAACCGCCGCACAAATCAGCAGCGCGATAGAGCAGCGTGCAAAGAGGTCTGGCAGCATATCAAGCTGGTCGGCCTTCACATGACCGCCAATCAGGCCCGCCGCGAGGTTACCCAGCGCACTGGCACAGAACCACAGCCCCATCATCTGGCCGCGCATTCTTTCCGGTGCCAGCAGAGTCATGGTCGCCAGGCCAATCGGGCTCAGACAGAGTTCACCCAGCGTCAGCATCAGAATACTGCCTACCAGCCAGAAAGGCGATACACCCGCCCCGCCGTTGCTCAGCACGTTCTGCGCCGCCAGCATCATCAGGCCAAAGCCTGCAGCCGCACACAGAATACCAATCACAAACTTGGTGATACTGCCCGGACGGATGTTTTTGCGCGCCAGCATCGGCCATGCCCAGCTAAATACCGGAGCCAGCAGGATGATAAACAGGGCATTGATTGACTGGAACCATACCGCCGGGATTTCGAAATCGCCGATCATGCGGTTGGTGTAGTCGTTGGCAAACAGGTTGAACGAGGTCGGTTTCTGCTCGAAGGCTGACCAGAAGAACGCGGCGGAAACCAGCAGAATAAAGCACACCAGCAGACGCGCGCGCTCTTTACGGTTCAGGCCGGCAAAGACAAACAGATAGATAAAGTAGAGTGCGACCGACGCGGCAATGACGTACACCAGCACGCTGGCGACCGCGACCGGATTAATAACAATGACGCCTTGCGCAATCAGGGTAATGATAATTGCCACACCAACAGCCAGCGCCAGCAACCACGCGCCTACACCATTTTTCTTCGCTACCGGGTTATTCCAGGTGGAGTCGAGACCCACTTCGCTGTCATAACGCTTCATCGACGGCACGGCAAAGACGCGGAAGATAATCAGCGCCACCAGCATCCCGATGCCCCCGATACCAAAGCCCCAGTGCCAGCCGTGTGACTTAATCAGCCAGCCGGAAATCAGCGGCGCGATAAACGAGCCCATGTTGATGCCCATATAAAACAGCGAGAAGCCGCCGTCACGACGCGCATCACCCTTTTTATACAGCGTGCCGACCATCACCGAGATACAGGTTTTGAACAGGCCGGAACCCAGTACGATAAACATCAGGCCGATAAAGAACAGGTTGTTCCCCATAAACGCCGACAGCGCGATGGAGAGGTGACCCAGCGCGATCAGAATCGAGCCATACCAGACTGCTTTTTGCTGACCAAGCCAGTTATCCGCCAGCCAGCCGCCCGGCAGTGCCGCCAGGTACATGGTCCCGGCGAAGATCCCCACAATAGCGGAAGCGTTTTCACGCGCCAGCCCCATCCCGCCGTCATAAACGGTTGCCGCCATAAACAGAATCAGCAGCGGGCGAATACCGTAAAACGAGAAACGCTCCCACATCTCCGTAAAGAAGAGTGAGCCGAGCGGATAAGGATGACCGAAGAAAGTTCGGCTTTCAGTATTATTCACAGAGGAACGCATAGATTCTCCCAAAAGAGGTGTGTTGTCTTGCTTGCAAGCGCCGTCATGCACGCTGGCCCTTTATCAGACGGGTCAGTCATTTACATAAGGCAAAATATTATTTAACCATTTAGCAACCGGATACTAATTTTGTCCGGCTGAGAACACAAAACTTTAAGATAAAAACTCGACAACTGTCTAGTTTTAAAGATTTTATGTCACGACATATCGTTATTTTATTGACATCGTCTGGGATAAACCGCCGGGGTACATCCATTTTCCGGGTGATTATTCCGGGTATTTTCGCTTTTTTAATGTAAGTCCTGTTCGTTTCGAGGGATTTTTCTTCCTTCAATAACGCTCTACTCTCCTGTTTGTTATGTCACAACTGAATCTATGCAGGCAGGAAAAATGAATAACCTTCAATCACGTAAAACCCTCATCGCACTGGCAATCACCTTTGCCTCCGTTACAGCCCCCTTTGGCACATCCGCCGCGTCTGTACCGGTATCTACGTCTCTGGCGCAACTCCCTTCCGATCGCGCTATTGGGCACCCTGAGGTCGTCGCAACATTCACAGGCGCAATGCCCACAGGCGTCACCGTGACCGAAACCGGGCGTATTTTTGTCAATTTCCCGCGCTGGGGAGACGATGTGCCCTTCACCGTTGCCGAAATCAAAAACGGCAAAGCGGTTGCTTATCCGGATGCCGCAGTAAATAAAGCGGATAATGCCCGCCCTGGTGAGCATTTCTTGAGTGTGCAGAGCGTCGTGGCCGATGGTCAGGGAAAACTGTGGGTCCTGGATACAGCTGCCCCCGGATTTTCAAAACCGGTTGAAGGCGGTGCGAAACTTGTCGCGATTGATTTACAGAGCAATAAAATTGTTAAAACGATCGTCTTGCATTCTGATGTCATTCTGCCCGCAACCTATATCAATGATGTACGTTTTGATTATCGTGTTGGTAAGGCAGGCGTCGCTTATATTACTGACTCTTCGTTATCCGGAACGGGGGGAATTATTATCGTGGACCTGGATTCCGGCAAAGCGATGCGCCGTTTAACGGGCGATCGTTCAACCTCCCCTGAAAAAGGTTTCGTGCCGGTTGTTGAGGGTGAAACGCTGCTTCAGCGTCATCCGGACGGTACTACCGCGCCATTTAGCGTAGCGTCGGATGGTATTGCCCTTTCCGCGGATGGAAAAACACTTTATTACTGCCCGCTGTCAGGGCGCCATCTGTATGCCATTTCAACAGAATTACTGCGCGACCCGACTATTACCGAGGCGCAATTATCCGCAGCAGTGCAGGATCTGGGTGAAAAAGGCGCGTCAGATGGTCTCGAAAGCGATGCTAACGGGGCGGTTTATGCTGGCGATTATGAACGCAACGCCATCCGTAAAATGGATAAAGACGGTACCTGGCAAACCATCGCCCATGGCCCGCAAATTCTGTGGCCGGATACGCTTTCTGTCGGGCATGATGGCTATCTCTACTTCACGGTAAACCAATTGCATCGTCAACCCGGATTCCATCAGGGTAAAGATATGCGCCAGAAACCCTATTCGCTGTTAAGAATTAAAATCGACGCCGCTCCAGTAAGCACACATTAATCTTCTTAAGCCCCTCTGGCAGGGGCTTAAATATCACCTGCGATTCAAAGAAAAATCTCAATTAAATATCTGCTGAAACGATTTCATATAGGCTTAATAGTTCTGGTTATTTATGTACTGCTATCAAGGAGCAGCTCACATACATCATTCATGAAGTATTATGCGAGGAGATATTTATGGCCGATCGCGACACACTCAACCCTCAATTCCCACGTCCTCCTTTTCAGACGCAAACTCAGCAGCCGCCTGGTCTGGATTCAAAAATGATCCCGGAGCCCGATCATGGCGAAAAGAGTTATCGCGGCAGCGGTCGTCTGAAGGATAAATGTGCATTAATCACCGGGGGTGATTCCGGGATTGGACGCGCGGTAGCCATTGCTTACGCCCGAGAAGGCGCGAATGTCGTCATTAATTATCTGCCGGAAGAAGAGTCTGATGCCAAAAGCGTCATTGAGGTCATGAAAGCGGAAGGGGTTAACGCGGTGGCGATCCCGGGTGATTTGCGGGATGAAAATTTCTGTCATTCGCTGATCGAACAGACGGTAGAGCAACTGGGTAAACTGGATATTCTGGTGAACAACGCCGGGCGACAGCAGTATTGTGAATCGCTGGAAGATCTCACCACCGAAGCGTTTGACGCCACATTCAAAACCAACGTTTACGCGGCTTTCTGGCTGACCAAAGCCGCACTTCGTCACCTGAAGGCGGGCGCGTCTATCATCAATACCACATCCGTCCAGGCGTACAAACCCAGCCCAATCCTGGTTGATTATGCGCAAACCAAAGCGTGCCTGGTGGCACTGACCAAATCGCTGGCTAAGCAATTAGGGCCTCGTGGGATACGGGTTAATGCGGTAGCGCCCGGGCCGTACTGGTCGGTATTGCAAACCAGCGGCGGGCAGCCGCAGGAAAAAGTCGAGCAGTTCGGTGCAGACTCTCCGCTGGGCCGCCCGGGGCAGCCGGTGGAAATTGCGCCGCTGTATGTGTTGTTTGCATCCGACGAGTGTTCGTATGCTTCCGGGCAAGTTTGGTGTTCAGATGGCGGCACCGGAACATTGTAATTGCCTGATGGCGCTGTGCTTATCAGGCCTACGGACCGCAGATAATCCGTAGGTCGAGTAAGCGCAGCGCCACCCTACAATAAGCGCCACCCGACACAACCGGACGATTCAGGGGTTCAGGCGCTTACCCTGTTCATCGACCACCTTTTCACCATCCTCTTTAGTGAATGCGTGTTTCTGCGCATCCGGCAAAATATCCAGCACCGTTTCGGACGGGCGGCACAGGCGCGTTCCCAGCGGAGTCACCACGATCGGGCGATTGATTAAAATAGGGTATTGCAGCATGAACGTCATAAGTTCAGCATCAGTAAAGCTTTCATCTGCCAAACCCAACGTTTCATAGGGCTCCACATTTTGGCGTAACAGCGCCCGCGCGGAGATACCCATATCGGCAATCAGTTTGCTCAGCTCATCACGCGAAGGGGGATTCTCGAGATAAAGAATAACGGTTGGCTCTGTGCCGCTATTACGGATCATCTCCAGCGTATTACGCGACGTGCCGCAGGCCGGGTTGTGATAAATGATGATATTGCTCATTTCAGTATCTCGTTACAGTGTGAGTGAGAGACGTAATGCCAATGCGGACAAGGTAACAAACAGCACTGGCAACGTCATGATAATCCCGACGCGGAAATAATAGCCCCAGCTAATCGTCATATTTTTTTGCGAAAGAACGTGCAGCCAAAGCAGCGTCGCCAGGCTGCCAATGGGGGTAATTTTTGGCCCCAGATCGCAACCAATGACGTGGGCGTAAATCATCGCCTCTTTAATGACACCGGATGCGCTACTGCCATCAATAGAAAGCGCACCGACCAGCACCGTCGGCATATTGTTCATCACCGAGGAGAGGAACGCGGTCAGAAAACCTGTTCCAAGCGTTGCCGCCCAAAGGCCATTATTCGCCAGCACATTCAATACGCCAGAAAGGTATTCCGTCAGCCCCGCGTTACGTAAGCCGTAGACCACCAGATACATGCCCAGCGAGAAAATCACGATTTGCCACGGCGCGCCGCGCAGCACTTTTCCGGTATTAATCGCATGGCCCTTTTTCGCCACCGCGAGAAGAATTAACGCCCCAACGGCCGCAATGGCGCTGACGGGAATGCCCATCGGCTCCAGCACAAAAAAACCCGCCAGCAGCAAAAGCAGAACGACCCACCCCGTGCGGAACGTCGCGACGTCTTTAATCGCTTTCGCGGGTTCTTTCAGGCGTTCAAGATCATAGGTAGCCGGAATATCTTTGCGAAAGAACAGATGTAGCATCACAAGCGTGGCGGCAATGGCGGCGATATCGACCGGTACCATCACCGAAGCATAGTCGCTAAAGCCCAGGTGGAAGAAATCGGCGGAAACGATGTTGACCAGGTTAGAGACGATCAACGGCAAACTGGCGGTATCAGCGATAAAACCTGCAGCCATCACAAATGCCAGTGTCGTACTTTTGCTGAACCCGAGCGCCAGCAACATAGCAATAACGATAGGCGTGAGTATTAATGCCGCGCCATCATTGGCGAATAGCGCCGCCACCGCCGCGCCGAGCAGCACGATATAGGTGAATAACAGACGCCCGCGCCCCTTGCCCCAGCGCGATACATGCAGTGCGGCCCATTCAAAGAAGCCCGACTCATCCAGCAGCAGGCTGATGATAATCACTGCGATAAAGGTCGCCGTCGCGTTCCAGACGATATTCCATACCACCGGAATATCATCAAAATGCACCACGCCAAACCCCAGCGCCAGCACCGCACCAAGCGTTGCGCTCCAGCCAATGCCCAACCCTTTCGGCTGCCAGATAACCAAAATAATGGTCAGGACAAAAATCGCTCCCGCCAGTAACATACAACCTCCCTGAATAAATACATATGAAAAAACAGATATGTTAAGTTAAATTTTTAGCAACAGCTTGCCTTATCGCCGTTAGCATCCAGCTTTTGGGCCATGCGTTGTAGGTCGTCGCGCTGGCTTGACCAGGCATGCTCAATCACCTGCGCCGCCCACGCGGGAATATGGGGCGAGAGACGATAGTGCACCCATTTCCCCTGTTTGCGGTCCAGCAACAAACCGCTTTCACGCAGCATAGCCAGATGACGGGAGATTTTCGGCTGTGATTGTTCCAGCGCAGCGCAGAGATCGCAGACGCAGAGTTCGCCCGTTTCACGAAGAAGAAGCACAATGTTCAAGCGGGTGTGATCTGAGAGGTTTTTGAAAAGCTCAAGGGATGTAAGTGACATCGTGCCTCCGGGATAATTGCCGATAAGAGTACGCGCACGGGAAATAAAATCAACACACATATGGAAAATCAGATCTGTTGGTGGTCTGCCTCACGGACCGCAGATAATCCGTAGGTCGGGTAAGCGCAGCGCCACCCGACAAAAAAGCAGGATCGGATGATCCTGCTTTTTTATTCACACATCCGGGAACATCACGCTATTACCCGGCGCTTCACGATGGAGATGGATAAAGTTCAGATGCCGCTCGTACTGATCGAGAATATCGGTGATCACCTGCTCTTTGCTGTAGTCCATCAGATCGTTACCCTGGCTGCCTTCCAGTAAGAACGTTTCCAGCCGGTAGTAGGTCGATTTCCCGCTACGTGCGCGGTAGGTAAAGCCCGGCACTGAGTATTGCCGTGGCCAAATCTGATAGACAAAGTTTTGCTCTTCGCCCATATGCACCAGCAAATCCAGATGCCCCAGATGTTCGCCCTCTTCCGGCGGCAGGCTTTTTAGCTCGACGTACGCACCGCGCAGTCGCAGTTCCTGCGCCACTTCTTCCATCGCCGGGTAACAGACCGTCTCCATCATCTGTTTGGTGTAACGCGTTCCAGGGTAGTTCATCAGGCGCGAGAGACGCTTTTTCCAGCTCAGGCGATCCTGAAGCCCCAGCGGTCGCGGTGCGGTATCACGGTTGGCACTTTCACGGCGGTAATCTTCTACCTTCAGAGATTTATACAATCCCGCCATCACGAAGAAAATCACAAAGCTGAACGGCAGCCCCATGATGACCGTGGTGTTTTGCAGCGCGGATATTCCGTTGGTCATTAACATACCGAGCGTCAGCAGACCAATCGCCACCGACCAGAAGACACGCAGCCAGCCCGGCGCGTCGCTGTTGATATCTTTAAGCTGCGAGGTGAAATTCCCCAGCACCAGCGCCCCGGAATCCGCCGAAGTTACATAGAACAGCAGACCCGTAATGGTGGCAACCGAGGCGCTAAAGGTAAATGCCGGATACTGCGCCAACAGGCTGTAGAAGCCGCGCTCCGGATGGACCATCGCTTCCTCGGCAAATGCCGCGCCGCCGTGGATGATTTCATACAGCGCGCTATTGCCGAACACCGAGAGCCATAACAGCGTGAAGGTAAACGGAATAATCAACGTCCCCAGCACGAACTGGCGAATGGTGCGCCCACGCGAGATACGCGCCAGGAACAGGCCGACAAACGGCGACCAGGCCACCCACCATGCCCAGAAAAAGAGCGTCCAGTTATTCATCCACTCAACCGGGCGGTCAAAGGCGAAACTGTTGAGCGTCATGCCCATAAAGCGGTTGACGTAATCGCCGACGTTCAGCACCAGCGCATTGAGCAGGAACGAGGTGTCGCCCATAAACAGCACGAACAGGATCAGCCCCAGCGCCAGTGCGACATTGAGTTCAGACAATACGCGAATGCCTTTGTCGACACCGGATGTCACCGAGATAGTCGCGATGATCACCGACAGCGCGATCAGCGCCGCTTTCGCCGCCATTGAATCCGGAATATCAAACAGTACGCTCAGGCCATAGTTAAGCTGCACCACGCCAATGCCGAGCGTGGTGGCAATCCCGAAGATGGTGCCGATTACCGCTGCAATATCCACCGAGTGACCAATCGGCCCGTTGATCCGTTTACCGAAAATCGGATACAGCGCCGAGCGGATCGTGAGCGGCAAATTATAACGATAGCTGAAGTATCCGAGCGCCATGCCCATCAGCGCATACATCGACCAGCCGGTTAAGCCGTAGTGGAACAGCGTCCAGACCATCGCCTGACGCGCCGCCTCCATCGTCTGCCCTGCCCCTTCCGGCGGCTGCATATACTGCGTGACCGGCTCAGCAACGGAGAAGAACATCAGATCAATACCAATCCCGGCGGCGAACAGCATCGCCGCCCAGCTCAGTAAACTGAACTCTGGCTTAGACTGCTCAGGCCCAAGTTTTACCGAACCAAAGCGCGAACAGGCAATGCAGACCACAAAGACAATATAGAGCGTTGCCGCTAACAGATAGTACCAACCAAAAGTTTTAGAAACCCAGTCCAGCGTGCGGCCAATCCACAAGGCCGAGAAGTCGCGAAACAGGATCGTCGACAGGGAAAACAACAAAATCAGTCCGGCGGAGGTGTAAAACACCACCGGATTGATTTTGTCCTTTTCTCTGCTGTGTGAAAGGTCTGTCATCCAGTATCCCCACTGTTTTTGTAACTATTAAAAACAAAATCCGCAACAATTAAGACACATTTTATATTGAACGTCCAATCAAAAACCGCTTTAATGTATAAACAACGCTGATGAATGGAGTGGCAAAAATGCCCAAATTGGGGATGCAGTCGATCCGGCGCAGACAACTGATCGACGCCACGCTGGAAGCAATAAATGAAGTCGGTATGCACGATGCGACGATCGCGCAGATCGCCCGCCGGGCGGGCGTTTCCACCGGGATCATTAGCCATTATTTCAAAGATAAAAATGGTCTGCTGGAAGCAACCATGCGTGATATCACCAGCCAGCTGCGTGACGCGGTCTTGAACCGCTTACACGCGCTACCGGATGGCAGCCCTGAGCAGCGATTACAGGCGATTGTTGACGGAAATTTCGATGAGACTCAGGTCAGTAATGCTGCGATGAAAGCCTGGCTGGCGTTTTGGGCCAGCAGTATGCATCAGCCGATGCTTTACCGTTTGCAGCAGGTGAGCAGCCGCCGCTTGTTGTCGAATCTGGTGAGCGAATTTCACCGCGAGTTACCGCGCAAAGAGGCACAGGAGGCAGGTTATGGCCTGGCCGCGCTGATTGACGGTTTATGGCTGCGCGCGGCATTGAGCGGTAAACCGCTGGATAAACCTCTCGCACACTCGCTGACCCGTCACTTTATTACTCAGCATTTACCCACCGATTAACCGAGGAGACGTGATGTCCCGAATGGCAGAACAGCAACTTTATATACATGGTGGTTATTCCTCCGCCACCAGCGGTCGCACCTTCGAGACCATTAACCCGGCCAACGGTAACGTGCTGGCAACCGTGCAGGCCGCCGGGCGCGAAGATGTCGATCGCGCCGTGAAGAGTGCCCAACAAGGGCAAAAAATCTGGGCGGCGATGACCGCCATGGAACGCTCGCGCATTCTGCGTCGGGCCGTTGATATTCTGCGCGAACGCAATGACGAACTCGCTAAACTGGAAACCCTCGACACCGGGAAGGCGTATTCAGAAACCTCAACCGTCGATATCGTTACCGGCGCGGACGTACTGGAGTACTACGCCGGGCTGATCCCGGCGCTGGAAGGCAGCCAGATCCCGCTACGCGAAACGTCGTTTGTTTATACCCGCCGTGAACCGCTGGGCGTGGTCGCCGGAATTGGCGCATGGAACTACCCGATTCAGATTGCTTTGTGGAAATCCGCTGCGGCACTGGCCGCAGGCAACGCGATGATATTCAAACCGAGCGAAATTACCCCGCTTACCGCGTTAAAGCTGGCCGAAATTTACAGCGAAGCGGGCCTGCCGGACGGCGTATTTAACGTGCTGCCGGGCGTAGGTGCGGAAACCGGGCAGTATCTGACCGAGCATCCGGGCATCGCCAAAGTGTCATTTACCGGCGGCGTCGCCAGCGGCAAAAAGGTGATGGCTAACGCGGCGGCCTCTTCCCTGAAAGAAGTGACCATGGAGCTGGGCGGTAAATCGCCGCTGATCGTTTTCGACGATGCGGATCTCGATCTCGCCGCCGATATCGCCATGATGGCGAACTTCTTCAGCTCCGGCCAAGTGTGTACCAACGGCACCCGCGTGTTCGTTCCGGCGAAATGCAAAGTCGCATTTGAGCAAAAGATTCTCACGCGCGTTGAACGCATTCGCGCGGGCGACGTTTTCGACCCTCAAACCAATTTTGGCCCGCTGGTCAGCTTCCCGCATCGCGATAAAGTGCTGCGTTACATCGCCAAAGGCAAAGAGGAAGGCGCGCGCGTACTGTGCGGCGGCGATGTATTGAAAGGCGATGGCTTCGATAACGGCGCATGGGTTGCACCGACCGTGTTCACCGATTGCCGCGACGAAATGACCATCGTGCGCGAAGAGATCTTCGGTCCGGTGATGTCGCTTCTCACTTATGAATCTGAGGACGAAGTGATTCGCCGCGCCAATGATACCGACTACGGCCTGGCGGCGGGCATCGTGACGGCGGACCTGAACCGCGCGCATCGCGTCATTCATCAGCTGGAAGCCGGCATTTGCTGGATCAACACCTGGGGCGAATCCCCGGCGGAGATGCCCGTTGGCGGTTACAAACACTCCGGCATTGGCCGCGAGAACGGCGTGATGACGCTCCAGAGTTACACCCAGGTGAAGTCCATCCAGGTTGAGATGGCTAAATTCCAGTCCATATTCTAACCAGGAGGTTTATTTGCAATTTGACTACATCATTATTGGTGCCGGCTCTGCCGGCAACGTCCTCGCGACACGTCTGACTGAAGATCCGAACACTACCGTGCTGCTGCTTGAAGCGGGCGGCCCGGACTATCGCTTTGACTTCCGTACCCAAATGCCCGCTGCGCTGGCGTTCCCGCTACAGGGTAAACGCTATAACTGGGCCTATGAGACGGAACCCGAACCGTTTATGAACAACCGTCGCATGGAGTGCGGACGCGGCAAAGGGCTTGGTGGATCATCACTGATCAACGGCATGTGTTACATCCGTGGTAACGCACTGGATCTCGATAACTGGGCGAAAGAACCCGGTCTGGAGAACTGGAGCTACCTCGACTGCCTGCCCTACTACCGCAAGGCCGAGACGCGCGATGTGGGCGAGAACGACTACCACGGCGGTGATGGCCCGGTAAGCGTGACCACCTCAAAACCTGGTGTCAATCCGCTGTTTGAAGCAATGATTGAGGCGGGCGTGCAGGCCGGTTATCCGCGCACGGACGACCTTAACGGGTATCAGCAGGAAGGTTTCGGCCCGATGGACCGCACCGTCACGCCACAGGGCCGTCGCGCCAGCACCGCGCGGGGTTATCTCGATCAGGCCAAATCGCGCCCGAACCTGACTATTCGAACTCACGCCATGACCGATCACATCATTTTTGACGGCAAACGCGCGGTGGGCGTCGAGTGGCTGGAAGGCGACAGCACCATTCCGACCCGCGCGGCGGCGAAAAAAGAAGTGCTGTTATGTGCAGGCGCGATTGCTTCACCGCAGATCCTGCAACGCTCCGGCGTCGGCAACGCTGGACTGCTGGCGGAGTTTGATATTCCGCTGGTGCATGAATTACCTGGCGTCGGCGAAAATCTTCAGGATCACCTGGAGATGTATCTGCAATATGAGTGCAAAGAACCGGTTTCCCTCTACCCTGCCCTGCAGTGGTGGAATCAGCCGAAAATCGGTGCGGAATGGCTGTTTGGCGGCACCGGCGTTGGTGCCAGCAACCACTTTGAAGCAGGCGGATTTATTCGCAGCCGTGAGGAATTTGCGTGGCCGAACATTCAGTACCATTTCCTGCCAGTGGCGATTAACTATAACGGCTCGAACGCAGTGAAAGAGCACGGCTTCCAGTGCCATGTCGGATCGATGCGCTCGCCAAGCCGTGGGCATGTGCGGATTAAATCCCGCGACCCGCACCAGCATCCGGCGATTTTGTTTAACTACATGTCGCACGAACAGGACTGGCAGGAGTTCCGCGACGCGATTCGCATCACCCGCGAGATCATGCATCAACCGGCGCTGGATCAATACCGTGGACGTGAAATCAGCCCCGGCGCGGAATGCCAGACGGATGAGCAGCTCGATGAGTTTGTGCGCAATCACGCCGAAACCGCCTTCCACCCATGCGGTACGTGCAAAATGGGGTACGACGAGATGTCCGTTGTGGATGGCGAAGGCCGCGTGCACGGGCTGGAAGGATTACGCGTAGTCGATGCGTCAATTATGCCGCAGATTATCACCGGCAATCTGAACGCCACGACCATTATGATTGGTGAGAAAATGGCGGATATGATTCGCGGACGAGAAGCGTTGCCGAAGAGTCTGGCGGCGTATTTTGTGGCGAATGGGATGCCAGTGAAACGCTCATTTGCCTGAGACCTGAGCACAAGGACGTGCTTACACCCTCCCTTTAAGACGTCCCCCCCTTGGCGATCATCTGATAGTCTTTTTAACCGAGCGGCAATACTCTCCGCCGCAAAAGATTGCGTAAACGTTCACATATTGTGTTTATTTGTAAAATTATTTTTACCAATACTAACAATTGGTATTGATAATGAGAAACGCTATCGGCAAAATTCGCATTATCACATGATATGGAATCTGCCTGATGATGACTTTGCCCATGAACATGCTCACACGGAGAAACGTTTTACAGCGCTCTCTGAACGAGCCTGTTCGTGAAACGACAACATCGCACTTCAGCGAACGCGCCCCTTCCCTACTGATTATTACACACGATAAAAGCCCAACGGCGTCACCGGGTTATTGGCCAGCTTCCGTCCGGCATCAGGGCCTGGCGCTCCGCTCGAACCCTCGCCAGCCCACGCGATTTACTCATTCTCATACATTGCCTGGGCTTCTCCCATGACGCAGCGTTAACAGGCAAAAACCGCAGCCATCAACTGCACCATCCACTCGCTACTGGTCTCTTTGGGCAGGTATTTTTGCCCGCGTGAAGGAATAATGATGATAGCCAAAAAACAGATACTCTGGACCCTCAACCCGCTGCTGCTCGCCATCATGGCCCCCGCTGTAGCACAACAGACTGCCGACGACACGTTAGTCGTTTCCGCCAACCGCGCGAACCGAACAGTCGCAGAAATGGCCCAAACGACCTGGGTGATTGAAAACGCCGAACTCGAGCAGCAGATTCAGGGCGGTAAAGAACTGAAAGATGCGCTGGCGCAGTTGATCCCCGGGCTGGACGTGAGCAGCCAGAGTCGTACCAATTACGGTATGAATGTGCGTGGCCGTCCACTGGTCGTGCTGATTGATGGCGTACGTTTAAACTCATCGCGCACTGACAGCCGCCAGCTGGACTCAATTGATCCTTTCAATATCGACCACGTTGAAGTCATCTCCGGCGCCACCGCGCTCTATGGGGGCGGCAGTACTGGCGGCCTTATTAATATCGTAACGAAGAAAGGCCAACCGGAAACACAAATGGAGTTTGAGACCGGGATAAAGAGCGGCTTTAACAGCAGTAAAGATCACGATGAACGTATTGCCAGCGCTATTTCGGGCGGGAACGATCGCATCTCAGGGCGCGCCTCGGTGGCCTGGCAAAAATTTGGCGGCTGGTTTGATGGCAATGGCGACGCGACATTACTCGATAACACCCAAACAGGGCTGCAATATTCTGACCGACTGGATGTGATGGGCACCGGTACGCTGAGCATAGACGATACCCAACAACTTCAGTTGATCACTCAATATTATAAAAGCCAGGGTGACGACGATTATGGGTTGAATCTCGGCAAAGATTTTTCAGCAATTAGCGGCACCAGTAAACCTTACGTCAGCAGCGGCCTGAGTTCAGATCGTATTCCTGGAACAGAACGTCACCTTATTAGTCTGCAATATTCCAACAGCGACTTCCTCGGTCAGGAGTTAGTCGGCCAGGTCTATTATCGCGATGAGTCGCTGAAGTTCTATCCATTCCCGACCGTAAATGCCAATAAACAGGCGACCGCGTTCTCTTCATCGCAGCAGGACACGGACCAGTACGGTGCAAAGCTTACGTTGAACAGCCAACCGCTGGACGGCTTGCAGCTCACCTACGGGCTGGATGCGGATCACGAACGCTTTACTTCTAACCAGATGTTTTTCGATCTGGCACAGGCAAATGCGTCTGGCGGGATGAATAATAACCGTATTTATACGACCGGACGCTATCCTGGGTATGACATCACCAACCTGGCAGCCTTCCTGCAATCGAGCTACGACATCAACGATATCTTCACACTCAGCGGCGGCGTTCGCTATCAGTATACGGAGAATAAGATTGATGATTTCATCGGCTATGCACAGCAGCAGCAGATTGCTGCCGGGAAGGCACAGTCTGCTGATGCGATCCCCGGCGGCTCGGTGGATTATGACAACTTCCTGTTTAATGCGGGTCTACTGGTTCACCTGACCGAACGGCAGCAGGCGTGGTTTAACTTCTCTCAGGGCGTGGAACTGCCTGATCCCGGTAAATATTACGGGCGCGGTACTTATGGAACCGCAGTAGACGGGCATCTTCCGCTTATCAATAGCGTGAATGTAGACGACAGTGAACTGGAAGGCGTGAAGGTCGACTCCTATGAACTGGGCTGGCGCTTTACGGGCGATAACCTGCGCACGCAAATTGCGGCTTACTACTCGATTTCTGATAAGAGCGTGCAGGCGAATAAGGATCTGACCATAAGCGTGGTCGATGACAAACGCCGTATTTACGGTGTAGAAGGCGCGATCGACTACTTTATCCCGAATTCCGACTGGAGTACTGGCGCGAACTTCAACGTGCTGAAAACGGAGTCCAAAGTAAACGGGAGTTGGGAAAAGTACGATGTTAAAGTCGCAAGTCCATCAAAAGCGACAGCCTACATTGGTTGGGCCCCCGAACCCTGGAGCGTGCGAGTTCAAAGCACCACCTCCTTTGACGTGAGCGACGATCAGGGGGAAAAAATTGAGGGTTACACCACCGTTGATCTGCTCGGTAGTTATGAACTCCCGTTGGGTAAACTCAGTTTCAGCGTGGAGAATCTTTTCGATCGTGATTACACCACCGTTTGGGGTCAGCGCGCGCCACTCTACTACAGCCCGGGATATGGCCCGGCGTCACTCTACGATTATAAAGGTCGTGGGCGGACGTTTGGTGTGAGTTACTCGCTACTATTTTAAGTCAATTTTTGCCTGCCCGGCGTCTGCCGGGTAGGTGATATCTTCAGGCGAAGATGACTATACAGGGCTGAGGGACGCATTTCTGAAGCGACAAAGAAGGCGCGTAACGATTATTTCCCGGTGTCATACGCACGCCCTACACCGGGAAATCGGGTCTAAAGGCTTTACTCTGCATTCATGATATCAAATGCTTAAGAAGCAACGTCTTAGCTTTAACGATATTTCTAATGTTAAGCGGTGAACCCACTATCGACAGTGACGATTTGGCCAACCAGAGTATCCACTTCGCTATCTGCGATAAATAAAATCGTCTTCGCGATCTCTTCAGTCGTAGAAGCCTTTTTAAAGGGTAAACTTTGGATAAATGCATTTTTCGCTTCTTTGTCATTTCCGACAAAACGATCCAGCATCGGCGTTTCAACCGGCCCTGGTGCAACAGCGTTGATTCGAATACCTTGCGCAGCAACCTCAAGTGCAACAGATTTTGTGAATCCTTCAACAGCATGTTTACTCGCAGCATAAACACTGGAATTCGGCATGCCTTTGTGTCCAGCGACAGAGGAAACGTTAACAATGCTGCCACTCCTGGCAGCTAGCATTGCGGCAACTTCATACTTCATAGCAATTGCCACACCATAAACATTGGTATCGAAAACTGACTTAATATTATCCATAGTCACGTCAACAATACTCTGCTGAATACCTTCTAAACCTGCAGCATTTATGGCGATATCCAATGAGCCGAACTCAGCAACAGTAAAGTCGATAAGCGCTTTGATATCTTCTTCATTGCTCATATCCGCGTTTTTATATCGCGTAAGTGGATTAACTTTTTGCAGTTGCTTTTCAAGCTCTTCTCCAGCTGATTGACGCCTGCCAGAAATAACCAGCTTATACCCTTTATTTGCAAAGAGTTCCGCAGTTGCTTTACCGATACCTGATAATGCGCCGGTAATAAGAACGACTTTCACATTTTTCATCTTAGGTTCCTCGAATGTTATAGCCTTATAATTACACTTTCAGGATAAAATATAATGCTCTTCGCGATTTAGCTTACATGAGTGCTAAAATATTTAATGTAATCTGTTTCTTCAGCTAATGCTGAAAACGCCTTCACTAACAGAGACATCCCCTGTTCATCTTCTTCTTTAAAACGTGAAAACGATGGGCTGTCGATATCCAGAACGCCCACTTTTTGATTCTTAACAATGATAGGCAGAACCAGTTCCGAATTACTTGCTGTGTCGCAGGCAATATGCCCATCGAAGGTATGAACATCATCTATACGCTGAATTTTGTTTTGCGCTATGGCGCTACCGCAAACACCAACGCCCCAGGGAATTTGCGTACAGGCGATTTTCCCCTGGAAAGGACCCAGAGTAAGCCTGTCTCCTTTAACGAGGTAAAATCCAATCCAGTTAATGTCATTGAGGCGGTCATTGAGCAATGCGCTGGTATTCGCCATCATGACGAGAAAATCGGTTTCACCTGACATCAGGGCCTTAAAATCGCGATAAAGATCCGCATAAAAGTTATCGGTGTTCACGCTAAATCCCCTTACTATGGCTGACAATAAAATATTCTTCTGAACGAACAACGTCTTACTCAGAACCTGCGCTTAATGTTTTTAGCAAGGCGGCTGACGTTTTCCTGTATGCATCATGAGGAGGTAAGCGATTAAGCATTAATGCACCTTTGAGCGTTGTGCTGACAATAATGGCTTGCTCCTGGGCCGAAAGACGGTTTAACGTTAAGTCGCCGCATTTCACGCCGGAGAGAAGCAAAGCTTCAAGGATATCCAGTTCAGTTTGTACCAGTCGACCAACCGCCTGCTGTAGTTCAGGAGGAAAAGTGTGGCTGTCTGAAAGCATGGCATAGATACCGCACATTTCTCCCTGCTTCGCACAGTTTGAAAAGGCCTCAAGATAACCCGTGAGCCTTTGCTTACCCGCCGGGATCGTCTGCAAGTGTTCATTCAACTGCATAAAGAGCGCGTTTTTATACTCACAATACGCTATCCCAAGGTCTATTTTGGTCGGGAAGTGATGATGAATACTGGCCTTTCTGATACCGACACCCTCTGCAAGGTCAGAAAAGCTGAAGCCATGAAACCCATCTCGCTGAATACAGGTATCAGCCAGTTGGATAAGTTTATCGTATGTCGTCATATATCAACTCGCAGTTAGCCCTTGTTAAACGTGCGCTTGTACTTTACCAGCATCTTCCTTCGAACCACATTCCATCAATCAATCTCTGATAGAGGCACCCGATTTTAACGGTGAATATCTCTGCGCTATCCATTTTCCTTCTTGACACCCCGTGACAGGCAGACTAGGATTCAAGCATCCTACCTACCAGGTGGTAGGTTAGCAAGTGTTAATTGTGCCATTGGGCAGATCAGAGACCGGAATATTAAGGCAAGAATGAGATGACAAATTCTAAAGAGAATCCGTTGAAAATCATTCATCCGCTATGGCTGAGAATCTCTCATTGGATCAACGCATTAGCTATGCTGATTATGATCACCAGTGGGTGGCGAATTTACAATGCATCGCCACTGTTTCATTTTGTTTTTCCTGATGATTTAACCCTGGGTGGATGGCTTGGCGGAGCATTGCAATGGCATTTCGCGGCGATGTGGCTGTTTGTGTTGAATGGCATCTTCTATTTAATCTGTAATATTTGTACGGGCCGTCTATACAGGATGTATTGGCCACTTTCCCTGAAATCATTATTACAGGATATAACTCTAACGCTGCGGGGAAAATTGAGTCACCAGGAATTAAGTCAATACAACATGATACAAAAATTCGCTTATTCTGGTGTCATATTGCTCTGTATTTTGACGGTCTTGTCAGGGCTGGTAATATGGAAGTCGGTACAATTCCCTCTGTTACGCGAATTAATGGGCGGGTATGAACAGGCGCGCCTTATTCATTTTAGCTGTATGTCATTAGTTCTGTTCTTTATTGCCATCCACTTGCTGATGGTGGTGCTGGTACCCAAAACGTTAATTGCTATGATTCGCGGTCGCTGAGGGATGATCATGTCCAGAATTAAAAAAAGCATCACTCAAGTCGAAAAAAGTAACTTGTTAAACGAAGCAACAAATATTCTTGAGCATCGCCTGACAGGTGAAAGTCGTCGACATTTTATTAAAATGGGGCTGACGTTGGGAGGAATCGCGCTGTTGACCGGTTGCGATCTCAGCGACAACAGTCAGGCGGAGGAAGTACTCAATCGCATGTCGCGAATGAATGATCGTCTTCAGGGGATGCTGTTTAGTCAAACCCGGTTAGCCCCCGTTTATAACGAGAGCCAGATTACCCGTCCATTTCCTTTTAATGCTTTTTATGGCGAGGATGAAATTCCGGATATAAATGGTGATAGTTATCAACTGGAACTGTCCGGGTTAATCCAGGATAAGCGCCCATGGACGTTGCCACAGTTGCATAATTTGAAACAGGTCAGCCAGATAACACGGCATATATGTGTAGAAGGCTGGAGTGCTATTGGGCGCTGGGATGGGGTGCCCTTCAAGGATTTCCTTAAGGCGATAGGTGCCGATCTTTCGGCTAAATATATAAGTTTTAAATGTGCAGATGACTATTACACTAGCATCGATATGGCAACAGCCCTTCATCCACAAACATTGCTTGCACTTGGTTATGACGGAAAAACATTACCGCCACAGTATGGCTATCCCATTAAATTACGTATCCCCACCAAGCTAGGCTATAAAAATCCAAAACACATCAGAGTGATAGAGGTTACAAACCGCTTTCCTGGTGGTTATTGGGAGGACCAGGGATATAACTGGTTTGGTGGTAGCTAAATAGCTTCACATACTTTGACTTATCATCACTACTCGTAATATTCAGGAGAAAATAATGAAAAAACACATCATCGCAGTACTGGCTAGCTCTATGTTCATTATGGCAGGCTCCGCATTTGCGGCTGATACCATGTCACATGACGGCATGATGCAGAAAGATGCTATGAAACACGACAGTATGATGAAAAAAGATTCAATGCAACATGACGGCATGATGCAGAAAGACGCAATGAAACATGACGGTATGATGAAGAAAGACGCAATGAAACATGACGGCATGATCCAAAAATAAAATACGAAACGATTATCGAGGAGACAATCGACACATCTTATCTACAAAGGTAATCAAAAACTCGCAACAGGGGACTTATCAGCCATATGCAGTTTTGAGCTTATACAAGATGTGTGATTCACTGGGATGCAGGCTTCCTTACGCGGCAGCGTCAATTTACTGCCGCACATATCCTGGCCTGCTCCCTAAATCCTCTCGAAGAATCCTGCCCCTGCCCTCCGAGGAGATCGCTATGCGCAAGATCCGATTCACTGAACACCAGATCATTGCCGTCTGAAGCCCGTCGAAGCCGGACGGACCGTCCAGGATGTGTGCCGTGAGGCCGCTATATCGGAAGCCAGGCAAAAAAGATAAACTTTTCGTGATATTCTTTTGTTAACGCACACGTCTTATATAATCAAATTAACCTGGTCTGACGCACGCGTTAAATCTATTACCCTCCATGACGGGTATTAATACTGGGTTAGTCCTGCCGCGATGAGATAAAAATAATCGTCTCATCTTTCATCCTTAATTTAATTACTGTTGCGCACACACGTAATATGCGCGTGGCGTGCATTACTGTTTTGCAATGGAAAAACGTCTATGTCGAAACTGGATTTGAGGTCCAAAAAAACCTGGGGAGCGCTGGCGTCGATCGCCGTTGTCGCTGGCACACTGGCAGGCGCATTTGCGTGGACAGCAGGATGGTTTGGATCACGTACAGTCAGTCAGGCACTGGTCGGTGAAACACCAACGCCATTTCCGCCAGGCTTTCGCCGCGCACATGGCAAAGGTATCTGTTTTGCCGGAACGTTCGTTCCGAATGGTTCCGCAGTTTCGCTGTCATCCTCTCGCCTCTTCTCGCAGCAGGAAGTTCCCGTGGTTGGACGATTCTCCATTGGTACTGGCGATCCCCATGCTCCGGATAGCACGACGAAAACCCTGAGCATGGCACTGCTGCTGAAGACGGACGATAAACAGCAATGGCGGATGGCGATGAACAACGAGCCTTACTTCGCCACCCACAACCCGGAAGGATTCCTTGCCTTGCGCAAAGCAACCGCTGTTGACGCGGCCACCGGCAAGCCGGATCCGAAACGTATCGCAGACTTTTTGCAAGCGTACCCGGAAGCGGAAAAATACCTTAAATGGGCGGCACAAAAACCCGTACCCGGCAGCTTCGCAGGTGCGACATTTTACAGCATCAACGCCTTCTACCTGGTGAACTCGCAGGGGGATCGACAACCGGTTCGCTGGATGATGCGCCCGCACGATCCTTTCATGTCGTTGAGCGATGAACAACGGCAGAAAGCCGATGACAACTTCCTGTTTGAAAACCTGCAACAGAGGCTGGATCAGAAGCCCCTTTACTGGGATTACGTTCTACAGCTCGCACAACCGGGCGATCCGGTGGATGACCCTTCACAGCCCTGGCCGAACGATCGTAAGCAGCTCGTGGCCGGCACGCTGGAAGTGACTCGCGTTGAAGCGCAATCCCAGGGTGCGTGCCGCGACGTTAACTTTGACCCCTCGATCGTTCCTGCGGGTGTGGCGGTATCGAATGATCCCATCTTAAACGCGCGTTCCGCTGCCTATTCGCACTCGTTCAGTCGCCGTGAGCGGGAAATCGGCTACGGCAAAGCAACCGAAGCCGTGCAAAAGCAGGAGGTTAAATGAACACGAATAAAGGTATTCGAGAGCACGCGCCACAGCATTTCAACACCCTGGCACGAAGCCTGCACTGGCTGATGGCGGCGATGATCCTGGCCATGCTGTTCATCGGCGCTGCCATGATGACGTCATTACATCATCGGATTTGGTTAATTGACCTGCACCGGCCGCTGGGTATCGCCATTTTACTGCTGGCGGTGATTCGTCTGGTCAACCGTGTGTTTAGCCGAACGCCCCCTCTCCCGGCCGATTTGACCGTATGGCAGGTCTTTGCAGCCAAAGCGTCGCACTGGGTGCTGTACGCGTTAATGCTGACCATGCCGCTACTGGGTTGGGCACAGCTGTCGGCAGCGGGAGTCCCCATCGTGATGTTTGAGGGAATCAATCTGCCGCCTATCGTTCCAGCCAGTCCTGCTGTTTATGCGTGGTGCCATGACGCCCATAGTCTTCTGGCCTGGGTACTTTTTGCAGTGGTGCTGGTCCATCTTTCTGCTGCACTCGTTCATGCATGGATCTACCGGGACGCGGTTTTTGCCAGCATGGCGAAAGGCGATAAGCCGTCTCAGAAACCCTGAAGAGGACAACATTATTGATGCGGGTCAAAGGAAGATGGCTGGCTGACTAAAGAACAGGGCTATGTGGTCGATGTTTATCAGGATACTTGTCAGCCTGTTTCGAAGGCTGGCAACAACTCCGGGCAATATTAACGGCCCTTTTTGCTCAGGGTCATCCACGCGGCCATCTGAGTAAAATTATCTCATGGAGAGAAAATGAAAGTTCGTCTTCTGGCAATTGATATTTAAAGCGTTTCTGCACTACCGGAACTGAATGACAACCGTATTGCCGATAACACACTACGAGAAGTGACCCCGACGCATGCCGCAAGAGGTATGGGGCTTGCTGTTCCTGGCGCGTTAACCGGTAACATTAACTCTGGTGACTTTGATAAAGAGAACTATAAAGGGACATCCATTGAAACCCTGCAAAATCCAGCGAACAGCTGGTTTGTCCCTAAAGCAAAACAAACCATCAGCAAATGGCTGAACGAAAAGGGCAATGGCCACGTTTACAGGCTGCCACTCTATATTGGTAAAGCAACCTGGGCGCTGATCTATAAAGACGCCATCGCGACCCCACCTCTCTTTCAGCTGAACCTGTTCTATAAACGCCCGGAAAGCGGAAATATATTCTCTGCATTCACGATTGCGGAATGCGCCCCTACGCCTGTTGAAGCGCCACTGAGCGACTGGAGTGCAAATAATTACCAAAAAGTGACCACTCAAACCGAAAGCTTTATGAAGAGCTGCCTGCTTGAGCTGGATAACCAGCTGCCGCGTTTGCTGAAGATGTGATGTAATGTGCTGTACGGCCCGCTTCGTGCGGGCTTGTGCGGGAGTACGCTCATCGTGAAACACCCTGGGGTTTCACGATGAGAAAGATTAATACCATTAGTCTGACAACCCAGGCAATTAAAGGTGACAGGAGTGGGCATACTTTTAATCAGTGGCAACGTGACAAAAACGCTGTGAGACATCTACCGGCCTTTCATGACTTTATGCGCTTTCCATGCAAGCCCAATAGGTATGTGATACCAAACCGCAATAACGCCAGAAACCGCAGTGTACAGGCTTTAAGTTGGTTTCGGTAGACTTAGGAATACTTTCAAATGGTGCCGATAATAGGAGTCGAACCTACGACGCTCCGGCATTCCAACAAGTTGGTTAACTTGTTGTTTTTGCAAGCCGAATGCGCTGCTCCTGAAAGCAAAACTGACACAACTGATCACAGTTGCCCCTGAATAATAGATCGGGGGAAAGATGAAATACAAGCCTAATGCGTATCTTGTTAAAGAAAACTCTTCGGTGTACTCCGTTAAAGTCACCATCCCGCCTTATATGCGTTCCCTGTTTGGGAATAGAACAGCGTTCATGCGTACAACAGGCACGGCAGATATCAGAGAGGCACGAATCATTCGTGACAAAGTCATGCACGAATTTTTTGCTCTCAGGGACAAACTTAAGCCAAAACCACAGGGTAACTGTGTTGATCGAGTCTTAGTGGAACTTCGTTCTATCAACCAGCATGTAAGCCAGAATGATGGGATCAACTTTGCCACGGCCCGTGTATGTCCCTCTCTTGTCCAGTTACGTGATGAATTTATTGTCCAACACAGTGACAGGCGCAAGCTGTCTACCTTGAGCAAGTACATTAAGGCGGTTGAAGTCTTCACGGCTCATTTCCGGCGTAAAGATTTCCAGTTGCAGGAAATCAACAGAACTATGGTCACCGATTGGTTAGACAGAGCCAAGCAGGAGAAAGCCAGCCAAACACTGGCTAATTACCTTGGTTGCCTGTCACAACTTGTGGCACTGGCTCAGAACCGCTATCACGATGCCCCTAAAGAGAATGTTTTTACAGGTCATAAGCTGGACGTGCGCCACGATCGGGAAAGCTACGAGCCGTTTACTTGTGATGAACTGGCTAAGGTGCTCGCGCTGCTTGATGAAGAGATGAAAGCTGTTGCAACCGTCGCAATGTTTACAGGCTTAAGGCTGAACGAAATTTGTTCATTGCAAATCAGCAATATCAAAACCGTCGAGGGGGTTTGGTGTTTCGAGGTGACGGAAGGTAAAACACGTAATGCGGCTCGCCTGGTTCCAATTCATAGCCGGTTGACGACACTCGTTAAAAACCTCATCCAGAACAACCACAACGGCTTTATGTTCTACCATGCCAGCATCACAGAACGTGCAGACGGCAAGCGCTCAACGTGGCATACACAGCGATTTACACGAGCTAAACGTAAGGCGTTGGGTGAGAAAGGTACAGAAAGGAAAGTTTTTCATAGCCTGCGGGGAATGTTCATCAGTCAACTTGATCGGCAAGGCACACCAGAAGACCGTGTGGCCTTGATTGTGGGCCATGAGCGGGGCACAACAGAGAGTTTCAGGACGTATAGCAAGGGCGCGGGGATGAAAGAGCTATCGGAGTATGTAGAGTTGGTAAGTTACGAAGGTATAATATAGTGAACTCGGAACAGGGAGGTAACCAGTGGCACATACTTTTTATTATGGTAAGTATCCAGAGAGGATGATCGATTTATACAACCAAAAAGTCACCGTTCCAGTCAATGATCTGGAAACTGGTATAACGGCTTTTAGGTTTCAGGGATTTATTCGGCTTCGTTATCCTGATGGAGACTGGATCAGCTTATATCTGAGTAGTAATTTCGGCAGGCGTGATGGTTTTTGGTGTGTATTACAATCCTCCAATGAGCATTGGTACTCTGCATACTTCCTTGAATTAACACTGATGGGAAACGTCCATCTTCAAGCGATAAATGAGGATTCCGCTAGAGACTTTTGCGGTGGAAAATTAATACCTGAAGTTTTAGAAATATTTGAGATGCCAGCATCAGAGAAGACAAAAAAGGTAATGGCGAAACAAAGGATACAACAATCAAAATGGGCAAACGCCGTGAGAGCTCTTGCCAATTACAGATGCCAAGCAACTGGAACCCGATATGCTCTCGAAGCCTGCCACATCAAACCTTTTTCAGAGTGCAATGATCAAGAAGCATGGGATTTGACCAACGGTATTTGCCTCACTGCCAGTGTCCACTCCATATATGATGCAGGGTTGCAAAAAAAACTGTCCCAAGATGATCCACTAACAGCACTGATTAACGTCGAAATATTGCAAAAAAGCCGGGATTAACCCGGCTTCTATTCTTTCAATTTCTTTTTTCTTTGCTCTTCAAGGTAGTACCTGATTGCACTGTCCAGACCGTAGTCACGACAACGGTCAATAAATGATGACCGACTACAACCGAGTTTTCGACTTAACGCGCTGATATTCAAAATGGAGTCATCAGAACCACCGTCCATAATGAACGTGAGCAAAGGCAGGTTTCCGCGGCCTATCAATTGTAATTTCATATATCTCCTCTTCTTTGCCTCGCCAGCAGCGGGGGCAATGTGCCCCCAATTACTGCTGATGCTTATTACGCTGCATCTTCCATAGTGACCTTCAGAACGAAGTCCGGGCGCATAGGAATTTGAATCTGGGATAGTTCACTGACCACCTCATAGTTCATGAACTTATCACGCAGAACGTAATGGTAAGACGGATAAACCGGACCATTAGCAACTTCAGCATGACGGCTCGCCGGAGTCTGGTAAGTCATGTATGGTGACAGGTCACCTTCTACGATGTTGGAGAATGACGCCAGCATATAACCTTCCCCGTCTGCAATGCCGTATAGCGGATCATCAATCTGAACCACAGTTACACGCCCGATGTTATAGCGGTCATATGCGCCCAGAGTATCCGGGAACACGATATCGCGGGACGTAGCACCAAACAGAGCGGCCTGATATGCGGTTGGGTTCGCCTGAATTGCAGTGAATAGGCTCGGACTCGCCAGCAGGTAAATCTGCTTAATGCTGGATGACCAACCACCAAGTTTTTGCTTCAGAAGCGTAGTTGCTTTCTGTAGTTCGGTGATGACATTGGCATTAACACCTGTCTTAACCGTTGTCTGAGGCTGTTCGATTCCCCAGAACTCGTTCCAAAGGATGGTTGGGCCTTCGCGTAGGTGCGTGGCTTCGGTTACGTTGTGCAGCAGACTCTGCGCCATGGCGAATTCAACATCCCGGCGGGTTTGCAGGTAATGCTTCATGGTATGGTTCGCCACAACATCTTCAGCGGTCATTTGACGGTTTTCACCGGGTTGACGCTTGCCCTGCCAATCCTGGCTGGTGATGGTGGAGCTGTAGACATGTAACGGAGCCTGAACGGTCACGTTAGCCGCTTTCGGGAAGTTCAGACCGGACATCTCAGAACCATAACGGGCAACCGACTTGGTTACTTCGCGCTGTACATCTTCCAGGGTATCGAGCGCGATGATCTGCGTGTCACTTGGGCGGCTGGTAAACAGGCCCAGGCTGGACAGAAGGAATCCCTCGCCGCTTGGTTTAACAAACTGACCGCTTAGGTTAGTAAAATCATTCAATTTCATAATGGTATCTCTCCTTGATTAGATCGCTGCGATAGTGGTGTTTGCATTGGCAATGCGATTACCCTGTTTGATAAGTGCGGCGTAAGCAGCATCTTTTGCGGCTGTGTCCACAACCAACCCCGCCGGATTGAACACACATTGGGTGTCACTGATAACCAGACTACGAGCATCACCAGCGACCTGATTTTGCAGTGCTACAGCGCAATCATCGCCATCAGCAGCGACATAAGCCGCGCCTGTGGTCGGATCGATGACATCACCACAAGTCACGTCAGCAGCCAGATCAAGGATCACAGTTCGTTTGTGGAAAACAGGAGAGTCGGTATAAACCAATACATCCTGTGGGGTTTTACTTTCGTATTCAAAAGCCATGTTTTTGTATCTCCATCAGTTATTCGGTCACAAAGTGATGAACCTATGGTTTACGGGGCGATGCCCTTTGCTACAGGCAAACACCTCCGGTGCTGAAGGTTCACCGCCAAGCGGCCTTGTTTAGTCACCTGCTATACAGGCAGGTATTGTTATTCGGCAGATATGCCGGAATTTGTTACAGGCGTAAAAGAGGCCGCACTGTGCGGCCTTCTTTCACCCGTTTACGGGTTAGCAATCTTGATTGCTAATCGCGAAGCGATGTTTTTCACTTCGTGTTCCAGACAGAAAAGACCCCGGAACAGGAATATCCCTGCCCGGTTGGTGGATCATCGGTGAGATGAAATTTCTGAGTGGAGAGATGGGAGGTGTGCAACGCCGTCCAATGGGTAAGGAGTAGGAACCCAAAACATTGCACACCTGTTGTCAGTTTCCATCGTGACAAGATGACCGGCGAGGAGAGCGCCGGATTTAATGGCATCCCGATCTAGTCGAGGTGTACTTTTATTTTGCTGCCTGCGACCTGACATCGCCTTCCCCTTGAGAGGTGGAGAAGCAGCAAAAGAAAAGGGGCTATCCACAAGCCCACTTTGTATCCTTAAGGAGTTGGGAAGCGACAATGGCAGTAGTACGCACATACCATAACTGCAATCAGCTATTTGCATATAATCACCTTAAGTTATTATTTTATCATAAATGATAATCATTCGCAACAAATTTCACGGGGCAACTCCGAGTATCATGTTCTGATTATTTAGCTCGTTACTCATGATCCGTGCGTCTACCAGATCGGTGATTTTTCCATCGTTCACATTAATCTCGATTGGCGATAATTTTATATTCGCCTCACCTCTCACGTTAAAATTGTACGGCTGGCGCTGTGCAATATTCTCTAGAGTTGGCGGTGTAAACGTTGGCGTTGGAAGCGGTGACACTCCGGGGAGCGTATTCGCCCCAGTGAACGTATTGGTAAAGCCCTGTGTATGGTCAACAAAAAACTTTTTAATGTCCGTCCACATGGTTGGTCGGTCATTATTCGCCTGCACTTGCTTTATAAAGGCATCAGGATCAGCCTGAATTTTATCAAGTTGGTCATTGAGGCTTACAGCAGCAATGATCGCAGGGAGACCGATAGAGAAACCCTGTTTACCGCCTTTTGTTGGTTTGTTGCTATCTGTTCCCGGTGTGGCAATACCACCAAGAGCGCCAACCTTGGCGAGTGTCCCAAGCAGACTTTTCAACGGATTCGCGAAGCTGACAAGCCATTTAAGAGCACCAGCTAACTTGAAGATTGCACCTGAGAAGATCGCTATACCTGCTGCATACGCTGCTGTATTGCCGAATCCCTCGAAGGTTTTAGATAGTCCTGGGGCGTACCTCTTGATCAGCGCTTCAATGAGGATGAAGGTGTTATAGACCGTGTCACCTGCATCGGTGAAACCTTGAATCACTTTACCTGCAATGGCTCCCAGCGTTTTAAATGCGTCCTGGTTGCTATTAATAGCGTCTGTCAGACCGTTAAACGTGTCAGTTAACTGACTGCCGAATCCCGAATCAAAGAAGTTTTTCTGTGCAAGTTGCATCGTTGTACGTAGGCGCATCATCGCAACACGGTTAGATTTCAGAGACTTCTCAAACGCGCCACCTTTCTGTGCTGCCGCCTTGAACTCATCACCAACAAGGGGGAGGATATCTTTAGCCAGTAGCTCACCGTTTTTCATCATAGACATCAGATCTTTTTCTGTAAGGTCTGTCCGGTCTTTCAGCTTATTCAGGGCTTTAACGAAGATACCAACAGCGTTTGGTAAAGCGTCACCAAGCTGTCCTTTTAGCTCTTCAGCCTGCACCGTACCTTTGGCGTACATTTGATTAATAGCAAGTAAGGCGCGACTCTGCTCTTCACCTGTGGCCCCCAATACGGTTCCGTACTGGCTGACACCCTCAAACAGGTTTTTGATTTGGCTGTTGGTCGCCTTGCCAACGGCTGAAGCGTAGAACTTAACGTAGTCTTTCGATGTCTGTTGCAGGTCAAGACCAAGGGAAAGCGCCTGTTTCTGTAGATATGCCATTTCCTGAGCGGCTTTCTGACTGTCCCCTGTCACAGCCTGAAGACCAGAGGCCATTGATTCGAAGTCTTGCCCGGTCTGCATGATAGTTTTGCCGATTCCAATAGTTGCGCCGATGGTGATCGCAGTGCCTGCATGGTCTAGGAGTGAGGTATCAAGGCCCGTCACTCTTGCCTTGACTGGAAGGGTTACCGGCTTTTTGACTAACCCCCCCTGCTGTCTGAGTCCCTGCTGTAGCTTGCTTACCCTAGCCGAATATTCAGAAACAGCCATTTCACCGCGATGAAACTCTTTGGTTAGTTGTGCGAAATCGCTGATCGCCTGTGCTCGCTGGCGTGGGGACAGGTTATAACCGTTGGTAGCAGTGCTGAAACGGATACCTTTTGATCGAATCTGCTGTGTGCGTTTGTCCTGCTCTGCTTGTTCACGTTGCAAACGGATTGCCTCTGCAAGCCCATGTGCATTTTTTGAAACCAGACCAGCGGCGGCTGGGCTACGTGCTGCAATGCTTGCCATCCGTTGGGTGTGGCGCTGTTCGCTGGTCGCCATACGTGCATTGATAGCACTCTGTTTCTGCGCCTCAGAAGTTAATTTTTGATGGAGTTTTAATCGTCTTGTCTCGTCACGTGCCTGCTGTAGCTGTATTTTGCCGCTAGACTGCTGAATTTTTTTAGCGCTATCTCGATACTTTTTCCCGATATCGTTCCATGCTGTACCTACAGAGCGGATTTGCTTAAGAACGCGATTGAAAGCGGCCTGGTCGCTTTTCCAAGTTACTTCATTGACTGTTTTAGTAACAATAATATTCCCTGCCATTACGCCTCCTGATTAATTGCGTAACCAAGACGCTCAAGAGCGGCAAGTTGTTCAGGTGTTAGCTCATCAAGGCTTGCCTTCATCATAAGACTGACCGGACGCAGATTAGCGCTATAACCTTGGGCCTGGTGACACAGAGCTATCCCCTTTTCCTTGATGTTCTTACCCGCTTTTTTTGCTGGCTCATTGGTTGATGCAGTCGAAGCTGTCAGGTAGTTCTGTACAGCTTCCGCTAATGTATCTTCAGCGCTTTTATTCAGGGTTTCCGCTTCGTCTGTTTCTGCGGCCAGGATTGCGGCGAGAATATCGGCGCGGATGTCGTTTATGTTTTTCATTATGATATCTCCAAATGAGGATAATCCCACCGATCAGGACGTGACGAATCACTAACCAGAAGGTGAGCAGATAAGTAAGGTAATCAAGGATCATTAGCCCCCGGTTGGGGTTAGTTCATCACAAGGCGATTAACGGCAATTACCGTTAACCTGCTAGCAGGTGTTAGTTCATCGCAGGTGTCAGTGCAGTCGAAGCGGTTTCTGCTTACGGCGAGAGTGACGTTGCAGGATTTTCTGGTATTCACGAACCAGCGGATCAGTCTCTGGCGGGAAACGCGACATAACCTCCGCGCGTGGAGCACCTTCATTTGCCAGATAGGTCACAACCGTAAAGAGTCCGAGATTTAACAGTTTGCAGATGCTGGACAAATCCGCACCATCCGTAAAGATCTGATAGGTCAGTCGGGAAACAGCGAATTGGTTCATTTTTTCTGACTGTCGGAATCGTGGGTTCCACGTCTTCGCCAGTTCAGCAACGTAATCAGGATCTAATCTGAGAATCAGGGCAACTTTTCCGGGAGAGTGTCCCGCAACCAGCATTGATTTAGCTGTCCGGGTAACAGATTCGTCTCTTCGACGTTGTTTAAAGAATTTCTGTTTGTTATGGGTCTGGCTGTTGCCAGTAGCGGTAGTTGTAGCGGTATTACACAATGTTCCTCCTTTAAAGGTTAGCTAACGCATAGTCAATTTCGGCTTGGGTTGGTTCAGGGTAAGCCTCTGGCTCAATACCCCCTCCATTTCCCTGATAACCCTCCCCTTGGTAATCATCCGAATCATCATCAGGTTCAGTTGGTTTAAAGCTGGCTTTCTGCCGGGGAGATTCCACACAGTTCACCGCATCATTAGCGGAAACATCATCGCCGCTGTCACCATCAGGCTGTTGAATGCCAGATTGCTGTTCAGAAACATTCGTGGCAGGTGCAGGGGCCACAGTAGCGGGTTTCTGTTCGTGTTCTTGCTGCTGTACGCCATTCTCGCTCTCCTCGATTTTCGGCTTTGCTGCTTTCTTCTTGGGTTTGGACTTTACTTCGTCTGGGTGTGGAGGTGTAACACCACGCACGGCAACGGACGCAGGCGGTATCGCAACATAATTACTTGAATTAACGTTACCGCGCACTTTTACAGTAGCTTTTCTAACCACCTTTGCAGTATCCAGAGCCTTAAGGGCGTCAATCGCGGCCTTTTCTGATACCCCCACTTCCCACGCAATAACGTTGGTGTTGGTATGAATAGGGTCATCATTTCCGCGCTTCTTATTCTCCTGAAACGTCCAGATGTACGCATAAATCAGCTTCATCGTACCAGTGAATCGAATTTCACCTTCCACTGTGCGTAGTTTAGTAATTCGGCGGATGCTGGAATAAACGACATCATAGGTGTCAGTTTTTGGCTTGCTCATTGTGTTCTCCGTTATGTTTCGCCTTGCTGGCTAATGCTGGTTTGATGTCTGATGTGTTGTCGAAAATGTTCGCGGCAGTCTCCAAGATTTCATTACAGAGCCGTGCCAGGGGCTTGTCCTGCCTTTTGGCCTCAGCCAGTAGAGCCTGATAAACGTGCTGTTGAAATTTGATGTTCATTCAAGTTGTCCTCCTCGTTCTAGGTACAAAAGAAACCTCTCCAGTGGTCGCCCAGAAGGCGAACCGGATCAGTGTTTTTCGATATTGGTGTTAAGCGGTTGCTGTCGGGAACTCGCCAATCAGTGGATAACCGTAGGATTCCAGTTCTTCAGCACCGTTGACAGCGATGAGCAGCATAATGACCTGTTCGTGTGTCAGAGACAGATTGAGTTTATCCAAGTAAAGCTGGCGATGACCTTCCAGGATAGGGCGAAGTATATCGGTCAACTCCATTCCGACAGCGCGTTGATTACTCAGCGGCTTAAGGATGGTTTTAAACGCTCGCGCCTGCTTCGCTTTCTTCCGCTCCTGTTTGAGAATATGCAGACAAACGGCGATCTGAGGATATTTAGCGTGGACAGCGTCTGCGCCGCCGTTCCTGCTAATGAAGGCCCACAAAGCTGACTTGGTGTATTTGCCGTTCAGGATGAGATCAGCAATCTGCTCGCCAGTCATTGTGGTCAGGTCGAGACGCTGTGATTTTGGTTTGTTCATGTTGGGTTCTCCGTTTCTGTTGAAAGAATTATTAGCGGAGGTCTTTTTGTACCCATTTTGTATTGCCGTGAGATTGACAAGGGATGTCGTGATGACGGCAGAATATTTTACTCGAGGATTCGTAGAGAAATCATTACCCTACCTACCTATTATATCAGTTTACACTTGAAATAGAAAGCTTTATTTTAGCAAACTTCATAATACCTCAAAATCACATTATCAATTAACGAAATCTTTGTCAATAGTGCTAAATCGTTCTGTAACGTGTTCTGCGGGGACTTGTCACCATCACAGTATACGTATCACCACCACCGTTTAAACGCCGTAGAGAGGCGTTGAGGAGGTCTGTTAGTTAACCCGCGCCGCCCCGGAGTGAACCGGACAGATGCAAAGCAGTCCTCTACGCCGTGCTCCGATCCACATATGGCGAACAAGTTCGCAGCTTCCACACAGAGTGAGGGCGTAGCCTGCCGGGTTACCCGAGTCACAGAGCGTAGCGATACAGGTATCACCCTCTTTTTAACACCTCCAACAAAATAGACGCATGTCTATTCCTGCCTTTGACCTGGATGTTTTAGTCAAAAGAATGTGTTAGTAAAAGAGTTAACAAACATGTGTTAGTAAACTTACCTTTCTTCAGTGGTGGAATACGTCTCACCACTTACCTTTCTACAGTGGCAATCCACTTACCTTTCTTCAGTGGTTTATGGCTGAAATTCCGGCATGGTTACTTAGGCACCTTCACTTATCGCTCGCCGTGATACCAGGGACACCATGATGCCCACCCCGCCCATTCTCCTTACAGGCCCAAGATTGGCAACCTGTTACTGGTTTTCTGTCAAAATTTGGTGGTTGATCTCAAATTCTGGCTACCGCGTAAACAAATGGAATTAAATACACCTCAAATACCCCACTAATAGCAGATAATTATGCTTTCATGGTCACTATGCGTACCGCTCAAGAGACTGTCTGTATGAGCGTTATGATGTAAGGTATACAACAAGGCCGTGCCAGTGCTGGGTGCGTTAAATTTAATGTTGATGGTGTGGCTAAACAAAATTACCGATGCATCCTTTCAAACCGACAAAAAAATAAATTCCTCATGCAAATAGACCAAGGAACAAACTTCTAGAGGCTCGTGTATGCCTCTCAGCGGGGCACTGTATATCGGTGAGTCAGTTTACATCTGGTGGGAGATAGTGCCGCTACGGGCTTCTGGTGGAGCATACGGGGCTGTTGGTGGGACTGCTTACGCTGGTGTGGGAAAAGGTACAGCACAGTGGCGGCCTGGCCGGGAGAAGATCGCCTGTTAGTAGCTGACCTTCAGCCCGTTGTAATAACGTCGCTATATTAGCTTTGTGTCTGCTGGCAAATGCGCAATTGTGCTTTCAGCAGATTTGACACGCTGGCAGGCCCAAAGGTCTGAAACCTGAAATTGTGCGATGAACTGGCAAACTCAAACAAAATCCTTGAACAAGAGAACTCTCCCCAAATCCTCCCGAATGCTATCCTTCTGTTAGTGAAATCGCTGTTGTGTACCCAGCTTCGCGTCAACGTTTCGAAAAGCAATACCTGACCATTCCAGTCAAGTACTTATAAGATACAATATGTTAAATGGCTGTACAATTAGTGAACAGAGGCACTTCAAAACATCAAGTTATCTCCCTTGCCTCAGCCCAAAGCAGCATTGTGTAACTGCACTGCTTGTTGCAGTGAGGCGTGTCGCTGAAGGCATCACGTAGCGATATTTGGCGAAGAAAAGCGCTTTTCACCGAGGGCCTGGGCTGACGGTCTAGCAGATCACCAACAGAGCTGGGGATATTTTCAACAGGAGAATGTAAACTTGGAGGATAAAGAGCCGGGACACTTACGGGGCAGGTTGTGGAAATGAAGAAAATTTTACTATTTGTTGTGGCACTGCTGCCGCTGGCGGCTCATGCAGGAAAAATCACCATGAGCAACCCCGACGGACAAGAGTTACAGGGCGGAAAACGGCTTTGCACTTACGAAAACAACATTTATCTATTCACGCTGGTGACGCGCTCACAGTCCTGTCCTCACTCCAAGACGTTTGAGGCATCAGAGAACGAAAAATAGTTACTTACTTTACTTCATATTGGATGAAATTTAATCGTAATGGTGACAGTGATATGCTAAAAAATAAATGGATAAAGAATTTTTTGTTTTTCATTGCATTGCTACTTATAGGCGCTGGTGTAATTGTAACTCTGACAATAGGAGCAACTGAAGGGACTGTTGTCATTGTAACAGGCTTCGGGTTGATGGTGCTTACTCAATTTGAATGGCATGAAATAAAGCTCTTAGGCATGGAGGCAAAATTAAGAGATACTATTAACGATGCTGAAAAAGTTTTAGAGAGTTTAAGAAAAGTTTCCTTACCTATTTCTGAAGTAGCTATTTCATTAGCCTCCAGAACCGGACGCCTAGATACAGCAACATCCAACAAAGATCTTTATAAATTAGTATCTTCAATTTCGAGTGAACTTGAACAAATAGGGGTTAAGAAAGATGAATTAACCGCAATCAAACACGATTGGTTTTACTTTACTACTTTTGACATGTGCTCGTTACTCTCAAAGACAATAATAACAATTCTTCGGGGTCATCATGAAGAAGCTAGCCAAATCTATCATCAGTGGGTTGGAAATAAACCTATTACCGATACAGAAAAACAGCTTGAACTTCTAACACCCGTTCGGGATGCAAGTGCTGAAATTGAAGAATTTCGTAATGCCTTCTGGAAAAAACCCTATAAAGATATCCCTGCTATTCTCAAGAAGTTAATAGATGATAGTAAAGTCCTTACAATGAATGAAAAACAAAAATTCTGGGAAGAAAATGAAGAAGTCTGGAAAGATATTCTGTTTTTTATTGAGAATAAGGAGTTTAGACGGCCAGAAATTTGGTTTTCTGAATAAGCTAAAGGGGCTTAAGCCCCTCATTTTAAGTTTTAGGTTTATCTCTGTTTTCAATACCCTTCAACGCCCTTTCAGGCATACAATTGAACATCTCTTCAACCTCTTTGGGTCTGGTAATCTGCTCAGTGACAATAATGTTCAGCAGCTTAAAGAGACCATGAGCCAACTGCGGGTCATCATCAAGGCTAATTTCTCCGGGATGAACCGCCTGATTGCCGACAATACGGCAGATGTCTGCTGCCTGCTGGATGCGTACAGGTAGTCCTTTCTGAACGAGTGACCGGATGTCAGCGTTAATGTTATTCCCCGGTTCGCCTAAGTGGACCATTAACTTCTGAAGGCATAGACGAAGTAGTGCAGCGGCCCCTTTAGGAGACAGATTAATGATGCTTCTGGCTTCCATGTAGTCGGACTTACAGTCATCGGGCATATCTGGATTTGGGAGTTCAACATTGCCAGCCGCAGGGATCAACATGTTGCCCTGATACCAAAAAGCGTCTTCATCACAATGAGCACACGATGACATTCGGAACTCAGATCCTCTTGAAGGGAGCGCATTTGAAGAGCCATACATCCTTCGCCAGAATTGTCGGGCATAAACACCACAGTGAGGACAGTTAAAAGCCTCTGCTTCAAACACCGCTGGATAATACTCAGCCATTCACATCAGTCCCTTAAAAATCCCATTAATGTTGTAATGATACTGCCCTCAAGCAGTACGAGTAAACCGCTCAACACTTAAATTATCTTTAGTTTATTTCCTTGCAACTATCTAATTTAAGTCAATAGAAGCCATAAAGCCCCGTTAGTGGTACAAGCAACAAGCGGAGCGTAGCGACATCATCAGATTGTCAGAGGGATCACACCTTATCAGGGTGCTCGTGTACCGTCAGGAGCGTGAGCGAAGCGCTGGCAGAGCCTGCATATCGTGTGCAGGTACGTTTACCACTATTCACCTGTTTACGTGGCTTACAAGGCCACACATCGGGCTTAAATGCGTGTGATCAATCTGTTTCGGGAGGATTTAAAGACGTTGGCAGCGTCATCAGCTTCGAGTTGATAGCGGTTCGTGGGGACTGTTCACGCTTTGTACCTGTTCGAGCTTTACAACTACAGGCCGCTACGTGCTAACATCCCTGAGTAGCCACTGTTAACCATAGCGGCAACTGTTGGTCATAGAATCCCTTAAAAAAAGATTGTACCTTGAGAGCGAAAACTTTCTTAACCTATTGTTTTTAAAGGGTTTTGTTGTGTGAGTGCCGATAATAGGAGTCGAACCTACGACCTTCGCATTACGAATGCGATGTTATTATATTTTCACCCCTTTAAAAACCTACTATTAAAACAAGCAATTCATTATAAAACATTGTGTTATGAAAAACACCTGTTGATAAAAATTGACACGCGTTGATGTTTATTCCCCCATTTTACTTACACTAGCCGTTACATTATGGTGATGTAACATTTCTCATCTGGAGCCCCAAAATGGCACTTCCAAGACAAAAACTCACCTTCGAGCGCATTCGAAAATTTGCTTTATCTGAAGGAAAAACCCAGGCATTTCTTTGGGATGCGGACGTAACTTCCCTGGCATGTAGGGCAACTCGCGGAACAAAAGCTTTTGTGTTCCAAAGCGTATATGCGGGAAAAACCCTTCGCATGACCATTGGCAACATTAACGATTGGAGAATTGATGATGCCAGGGCCGAAGCCAGGCGGCTGCAAACATTAATCGATACAGGGATAGATCCGCGTATAGCTAAGGCAGAAAAAATTGCTGAAGCGGAATCACAGCAGGCTGAATCTCGTAAAACGAAGGTAACCTTCACAAGCGCTTGGGAAGATTACCTTGAAGAATTGAGAGCCGGAATCAGCGCAAAAACTAAACGCCCATATTCTACTCGATACATTGCCGATCACATTAACTTGTCCAGCCGTGGAGGCGAAAGTAAAAAAAGAGGCCGGGGCCCAACCTCGGCTGGACCATTGGCTAGCTTACTCGACCTACCGTTATCGGAACTAACACCAGAGAACATTGCCGCATGGCTAAGTACAGAGAGACAAAATCGGCCTACCGTCACTGCTCATGCCTACCGTCTGTTGCGTGCATTTATCAAATGGGCTAATTACCAGAAAAAATATCAGGGAATAATCCATGGCGATATTGCACAAGATCATAACGTGAGAAAAGTGGTTCCAGTATCAGCGAGTAAAGCGGGAGATTGCTTACAAAAAGAACAGTTAAAAATCTGGTTCAGTGCCGTACGTAGCCTCAATAATCCCATTGCATCGGCCTATCTCCAGGTACTTTTGCTCACCGGTGCACGGCGTGAAGAAATTGCGTCACTTCGGTGGTCTGACGTAGATTTCAAATGGTCAAGCATGAGGATTAAAGACAAGATCGAAGGCGAACGTATCATCCCTCTCACTCCTTATGTTTCTGAGCTGTTAAGTGCGCTAGCGCAATTCCCAAATTCTGACGTAAATAAGGAGGGTTGGGTTTTCAGAAGTAACAGTAAAAGTGGCAAAATTATTGAACCGCGTTCAGCACACAACAGAGCGTTAGCTCGAGCTGAGTTACCACATATCAGCCTTCACGGCTTACGCCGTAGTTTTGGCACTCTTGCTGAATGGGTTGAAGTGCCAACAGGTATTGTTGCTCAAATTATGGGACACAAACCAAGTGCACTGGCGGAAAAACACTACCGCCGTCGTCCGTTAGATCTGTTGCGCAAATGGCATGAAAAAATTGAGAGGTGGATCTTACAGCAAGCAAATATTGTAAAAAAATAACCGTTGATATGCGTTGATTTCATTTAATATCAATAGATTACAGAACAACATCCATCGTTGACATAAGTGTATTTTAAGGTTTAAATTCCATCGTCCACTTTTAAATCAGGAGATAAAGCATTATGTCTAATTCTTTGATGAGTTCTGCGCAAACCAGCTCAAAGGCTCGAATAGTACGGGTCGTGGGTAAGATCAAAGTTGTTCGTTCTAGTAAGCAGCGACAAACCTGTGCTGAGTCCATATTTCAGGAAAGACAGGTGAACATCAGGATTCGAGCTGCTCTTGGACACCTCAGTGAAAAAAACTCTTTATACAATAAAAACAATCGACATAAAACTTTGGGCGTTTTTTTTGCACGTATCATCTCGCACAAAAATCAGGCCGAAAACTCGCAAGGTAATGCGTCTAAATCAACTAAAAGTACCTCATCCGGCTCAAGCGAAGGTAGTGATCCTGACCCTGAAGCTTATTCAAGCTTGACTTTTTTGTTTTCTTTTTGGTCCTTTCTTTCCCTTCTAATTTCATTACTTTTTGTATATGCCTGCATCTCAATCATTGAGGTGGTAGCATGAGCATATATGAGCAATCCAGAACATCTCTATCTGAACTTGTTTCCACAAGTGAGTTAGCACATCTATTAAACCTTAAAGCCCAAACAATTCAAAAATGGCTTTGCCAAGACAAGCTGCCTAATGGTTTACCACGCCCAAAGAAAATTAACAGCCGACATTATTGGTTACGCAAAGACATTGATAGGTTCCTATTAACCTTCTCAGTATATTGTAATTAACAGCAGCATCAAAATCATAACTCCCCAGCTATTCTAAAGAATAGCTGGGTTAATTAACAGAAACAATCCGTCGATAAAAGATACTAAATCACACCGTTTATCACATTTTACATTAACGAAAGTCAAGGATACATATGAAAAAACGCATCACTTTCAGCGCAAACAAAAAATCAACTATTGATGCAATTGACGACTATAGCAATGCAAAAGGATATTCTAGGTCAGAGGTGATATCATTTTTGTTAAACGCCACAGCCCCAGCATTGAATAAAATAACATCGCAATATCATATAGCTCAAACTTTGGAGTCAACATTAGGCTGTATTTTTGAAGAGAAGGCCCCCTCAATCGCACGGGGTGAGCCAAAATTAACTTACGAAGAGTTTTTTTATTCCGTCTGGAACACTCACATTCGACACCGGAACGAGGTTGTCGATCAAGATTTTTATGCGCACAAAATACCTCATGATAAGATGGGTAAGAGCGAAAAAAAATTAATTCATGAAAAGCTCTCATACATTATAAAAAGTTTCAATGTAAAAAAAGCAATTTTTATTTACGCAGATCGGCGCGTGAACCACAAACATCTCATTGCAGGAGGGTTATCTAATATCATACTGATAAAGGAAACAGTCTACGATGGTTGTTTTTTTGATTTGAGCAGCATTGTGATTATGCCAATCTTTGAACTTATTACATTTGGAGTTGAAGCAGTATTGAAAAGAAATAAAACTCCCCCTAAACAATCATGCTATTGCTGGATACCAATTTATTACACAAATGATCTAGCGGTAATGGTCCCTGTGATTGCCGAAGGCGATACACCTCAAAAGGCGATGAAAGGAGGAGATGCCATCATTATTAACCCCTTTAACGGTGAAGTAAGCCATACTTTCTGATACCAATGTTAAGCATAACCACTTAGTTGCATACATCTCGACAGTATGGAGTTAGTACCTAATAGCTTGATGAGGGTAAAAGATGCCTACTAACAAAGCAAAATCAAAGAAAATTCTAGGAAGGCCTGAAGGAAGTAAATATTCCCATTTAATTCAGAGTGAGAAGGCTAAGCATTACTCTCAATCCAAGGTGGCAAAGATCTTAGGAATAAGTATTTCCACGGTAAAAAGACACTGGGATAACGGCATCTTTGGGTGATTATAATTGCAGAGTTGCTTTTTAATTATTTTACTGCATGGGTAATGGGTTGATAACAAGTTTTATTGTTGGAAAGGTATTATATAACAGTCATTACTATTAACAGTTAATTAATATAACTAACCACAGACATTCAGCTATGTCTGATCATATTACTATATACGGCTATCCAAAGCCGTAGGGCTAACGACAGGATCGAAACATGGAATTATATCATGGTTCCCATGGTGAGCATGTGCTCGCCTATAAAAAACATATTGAACGAGTCGTCAATGATGCTATCAGTGAATTCCCCAGAACAATGGCGTTACGTGTTGATGTTCATTATCCACCCATTTTAGACAGAGGTGACACTGTTTGCTGTTTTCCTAATCTAGAGCCTGGTGCCATATCCCGTTTCCGTAATGCATTAAATGCCATGTTGGAGGCCAATGAGAGAACCAGAGCAGCTAACGGCAAAAGAATATATCCAAACCGTGTTCGTCATGTTTGGGCACGGGAGTTTTCCGAAGAAGGAAAATGTCACTTTCACCTTGGTCTTTTTTTTAATAAAGATGCTTATTACCATTTAGGTGATTATGAGGCTGAAAGAAATTTAAGGATGATGATTGTAAGAGCATGGTATAGCGCACTGGGATTGGAACTGGATGATTATCCGGGATTGGTTCACTACCCTGAAAATTGTCGTTATATTTTAGACGTCAATGATTTTAACTTTGAAGGAGAATACAATAAATTACTGAATCGCTTCGACTACCTAGCTAAACTCGATACAAAAGCATATGGAGATGGCGACCGTAGCTTCGGCTGCAGTCGCGGGTAATTTATTTTTTACAGCAATGGCCTTTCTTATGGATGGAAAGGCCAGACCTTATATATCAAGAAGATGGTGAGCGATAAAGTATTGTTTTCAAGTAATCATCTGTTGCAGTAAACTCAGGGAGTTGGCCACTCATGGCCTGTGTTAGTGGAATAATCTTTGTCCTGACTCCCATCCCCCTGAAATCAACGTAACCATAATCACGTAAGACTTCCATGATAATCGTATTACGTGGTGATCGCTGACCTGTAACCATCTTTTCAATCGACATCGAATTATTCAGCGCCCCTGGGCTAATAACTTCAAATCGATTGCTATACAAGCCAATCTCTATCTCAACAAAGCGTGTCCAGTCACGATGAGCCAGTGCATTTACAACAGTTTCGCGAATAGCTTCCAGTGGATAATACCAGGTTGTTTCCCGACGTAGATGCGTATCGGGTAGAGGGGCCTCTGAAGTGATAAAGGGCATGATAGTTGACATCAAACGCTCAATCAATCCACCATCGATCAAAGCCTTTCCGGCTTCCTCAGTATCAAAACGCCCAACCATTGGACCATCCAGAATATCATCGAGTAACGGTTGGTACTCCTTATCCTCGCTGGCAAACGCAAAGACTCGGATATCTGGTCGATGCGAGAGTTCAACCATTTTGATTTTGAACTCAACGGGATAATTAGGGCTTTTTTTACGCACTGTGGTTAATGATTTCATGGATAGTGTCCACCATATTTGGTGTCCACTATCCTCTCAGGAATTTCAGGATCTGCCAGACGGTGCTGAGACGACGCTTACGAATGTTATACCCCCTGCTGCAGTGGAAAGACGTGGTGACAGATACCCCTTCCCCACATTCAGGCAGCAACTCTTTCATCAGTAGCAGGCGGGAATCAATATGAGCAGGATCGGTGTGGTTAAAACGATGAAGGAGCGATTTTGTCCGCAAAGAATCCGCTTTTATGGCGGGTTCAGCAGGGAAAAAGTAATCCCCATCTTTAAGACGGACACGTTCCACCCTGGTATCAGCGCAGGGCGGCAATTTATCATTCATTAATTCTGTTTCCTCCGTATGCAGCGTGGAGCCTTTCCTGTTACCGGTTTTATCCGGATGTATGCTGTCCCGTGAAGTGGCGGGCAAACTCACTTCTAAAAAATTACGGCCAGATCTTGTCATGCCTATCACAAAGTATCATAACCGAGCATTGTGTAAAGATGAAAACCGTCAAATTGAGCGCAATCGAGCTGCATGATATGATCAGAACCCTACTAAATCAGAAGTATTGGGTATGAGATTACTTTTGAGGAAGCACGTAAATGAAACGAGTGGTTCTGTTTTCATGTGGGAGCGCTTGTCGCTCCCTGAATAGTCCATGTGACAATGAAGATTAAACAGCATCATAACCAGCATGATGCCGTTGCATTTCTTGCATATCGGCAGACTACATCAGAACCCGGTAACCTTGGATGCTGGGATAATGGCAGAGAAGAGGCACTTACTGTATCTACGGTAAAAAGCGGTTTTGTCGATGAAGTTTTAAAGGAAACCCTCCAGAAACGCTGATGAAATTGCGCAGTTTCGCTGGCCTGATGCGACAACAACTCGCCAGTAGAATGGGTATTTCTTACAAATACCTGCGCAGCATAGAAGCAAACCCATCCAGAGCGAGCATTACTACACTTAACCATTATGCCAAGAAGTGTGGTGTTAAAAGCCCTTTGATTTATCTGTAAATAAGATAAAACATGATAATTTCATCAAGTTGCATGGTAATTTATCCAGGATCCATTTGTGTCCAGGACGTAAGTCTTCACAGCTGTCGAATCAATTCTATTTCGTAAGGCGGCTCACGTTTTTATGCCCTGAGCAGTGCTTTTCCGGCTGGAACTTTCCCCCACTCATTCACTGTGATTTAATATGCTAAACCGGTTTAATTAAGTTTAGCCTTGGAGGGTTTTAGCATGAAAGCAAAAGTTTGGGTTCTGGGCGACGCAGTGGTGGACCTGCTACCGGAGAGTGAAGGGCGCTTGCTACAGTGCCCTGGAGGCGCGCCGGCTAACGTGGCGGTAGGGGTTGCCCGCCTTGGCGGCAACAGCGGATTTATCGGCCGCGTCGGCGGTGACCCGTTTGGCCGCTACATGCGTCATACCCTGCAACAGGAGCAGGTCGACGTCAGCCATATGTATCTTGACGATCATCACCGCACGTCCACTGTGGTGGTCGACCTTGATGACCAAGGTGAACGCACCTTTACCTTTATGGTACGCCCCAGCGCTGACCTGTTCCTGGCTGAAGAAGACCTGCCACAGTTTGCCGCCGGACAGTGGTTGCACATCTGCTCCATCGCGCTCAGCGCCGAGCCCAGCCGCAGTGCTACCTTCGCGGCTATGGAGAACATCAAACGTGCCGGTGGCCGGGTGAGCTTTGACCCTAATATCCGCCTGGATCTCTGGCAAGATCAGAACCTGTTGCACGCCTGTCTCGACCGCGCCCTGCGTCTGGCGAACGTGGTGAAACTGTCCGAAGAAGAGCTGATACTCATCAGCGGGAGTAATGATATCGCGCAGGGGATCGCCAGCATCACTGAGCGTTATCAGCCTGAATTACTGCTGGTGACTCAGGGTAAAGCGGGCGTCATCGCCGCATTCCAGCAGCAGTTTATCCATTTCAGCGCTAAACCGGTTGTCAGCGTGGATACCACCGGTGCGGGCGATGCGTTTGTCGCCGGACTGCTTGCCAGCCTTGCTGCCAACGGGATGCCGGCGGATATCAATGCCCTGGAGCCAACGCTCGCTCTGGCGCAAACCTGCGGTGCCCTGGCAACCCTGGCGAAAGGCGCGATGACTGCCCTGCCATACCAGCGCGATCTACACCGCCAGATTTGATCCTAAATACCGTCGTACGCGGTCCACTTTGTTGCATCCATCACACTTATTAAACCGGTTTAGCAAAATCAATTTCAAAATGTTAAATGTCGTGCTTAACATTGCAACTAAACCGGTTTAGCAAAAACACACAATTTTTTATTTTCCTTTTGGGATGCAATCAATATGTTCAGAAAAAGCACACTCGCGGTTCTTATCGCTTTGCTAACCGGCGCCGCCTCAGCCCATGCACAAACGGATCTCAGCAGTATCGAAGCCCGTTTAATTGCGCTGGAAAAACGCTTACAGGATGCCGAAAACAGAGCGCAAACGGCAGAAACCCGCGCAGAGTCGGCAGAGAAGAAAGTACAGCAGCTCACGACACAGCAACAAAAAACCCAGGACAGCACTCAGGAAGTGGCTCAGCGTACCGCCAAACTGGAGAAAAAAGCCGATGAGAAAAGCGGGTTTGAGTTCCACGGCTACGCCCGCTCCGGCGTGATAATGAATGACTCCGGCGCCAGCACCAAATCCGGAGCCTACATGACGCCAGCAGGGGAAACCGGTGGGGCTATTGGCCGCCTGGGAAACCAGGCCGATACCTATGTTGAAATGAATCTTGAACATAAGCAGACCCTGGATAACGGGGCAACGACCCGCTTCAAAGTCATGGTCGCCGACGGTCAAACCACTTATAACGACTGGACGGCGAGCACCAGTGATTTGAACGTGCGTCAGGCCTTTGTTGAACTGGGCAACTTGCCCACCTTCGACGGGCCGTTTAAAGGCTCCACCCTGTGGGCCGGGAAACGCTTTGACCGGGATAACTTTGACATTCACTGGATCGACTCGGATGTCGTGTTCCTCGCCGGTACCGGCGGCGGTATTTACGATGTCAGGTGGAACGACAGCGTTCGCAGCAACTTCTCTCTTTACGGGCGTAACTTCGGCGATATTGCTGATACCAGCAACAGTGTGCAGAACTACATCGTCAGCATGAACAATTTCATCGGGCCGGTGCAGATGATGGTCAGCGGGATGCGGGCAAAAGACAACGACGAACGCCAGGATACCAACGGTAATCCGGTCAAAGGCGATGCGGCAAATACCGGTGTACATGCGCTGCTCGGGTTGCACAACGACAGTTTTTACGGCCTGCGTGAAGGTGCCAGCAAAACCGCCCTGCTCTACGGTCACGGACTGGGTGCCGAAGTTAAAGGTGTCGGCTCTGACGGCGCGTTACGCTCGGGGGCTAACACCTGGCGCTTCGCCAGCTACGGCACCACGCCACTGAGCAAGAACTGGTTTATCGCCCCGGCGATACTGGCACAAACCAGTAAAGACCGTTATGTCGATGGCGACAGCTACCAGTGGGCAACCCTCAACATGCGTCTGATCCAGGAGATCAATCAAAACTTCGCCCTCGCTTATGAAGGCAGTTACCAGTATATGGATCTCAAACCTGAAGGTTATAACGATCGCCATGCGGTAAACGGCAGCTTCTACAAGCTCACCTTCGCCCCGACCTTTAAGGTTGGCGACATCGGCGATTTCTTCAGCCGTCCTGAAATCCGTCTTTACACCTCGTGGATGGACTGGAGCAAAAAAATCAATAATTACGCCAGCGATGACGCGCTGGGCAGCAGTGGTTTTAAATCGGGCGGCGAATGGTCGTTCGGGATGCAGATGGAAACCTGGTTTTGATGGTTAACACCTGGCGACAGTAACCGCCGGGGCGACAAAATACGTTTCGTCGCCCCGGACACAATAACAACGAAGAGAAAGCGCTCCGGCTACCACGGGACGACAACTCGAAAATCAATACGCATTCAGAGGGTACTATGGATTTTGAACAGATTTCCCGCTCGCTACTTCCGCTTCTGGGAGGCAAGGAAAATATCGCCAGCGCCGCGCACTGTGCCACACGCCTGCGCCTGGTGCTGGTCGATGACTCACTGGCCGATCAGCAGGCCATCGGCAAAATTGATGGGGTGAAGGGCTGTTTCCGTAACGCCGGACAGATGCAGATTATCTTCGGCACCGGGGTGGTGAACAAAGTCTACGCCGCCTTTATTCAGGCGGCAGGGATTGGCGAATCCAGCAAATCGGAAGCTGCCGACATTGCGGCGAAAAAACTGAATCCTTTCCAGCGCATTGCCCGCCTGTTGTCGAACATCTTTGTGCCGATCATCCCGGCTATCGTCGCCTCCGGCCTGTTGATGGGCCTTCTGGGGATGGTTAAAACGTACGGCTGGGTCGACCCGGGTAACGCCATCTACATCATGCTGGATATGTGCAGCTCAGCGGCGTTTATTATTCTGCCGATCCTGATTGGCTTCACCGCCGCCCGCGAGTTCGGTGGTAATCCTTATCTTGGCGCGACGCTTGGCGGCATCCTGACTCACCCGGCGCTCACCAACGCCTGGGGTGTGGCCGCCGGTTTCCACACCATGAACTTCTTCGGCCTTGAGATTGCCATGATCGGCTATCAGGGCACGGTGTTCCCGGTGCTGCTGGCGGTGTGGTTTATGAGCATCGTTGAGAAACAGCTGCGTCGCGTGATCCCCGATGCACTGGATCTGATCCTGACGCCGTTCCTGACGGTGATCATTTCCGGTTTTATCGCCCTGCTGATTATCGGCCCGGCTGGTCGCGCGCTTGGCGACGGTATTTCGTTTGTCCTTAGCACCCTGATTACCCACGCCGGTTGGCTGGCCGGACTGCTGTTTGGCGGTCTCTATTCGGTTATCGTCATTACCGGTATTCACCACAGCTTCCACGCCATCGAAGCGGGACTGCTGGGCAACCCATCCATCGGCGTCAACTTCCTGCTGCCGATTTGGGCGATGGCCAACGTCGCTCAGGGCGGTGCTTGTCTGGCGGTGTGGTTCAAAACGAAAGATGCCAAAATCAAAGCCATTACCCTGCCCTCGGCGTTTTCTGCCATGCTCGGCATCACCGAAGCGGCGATTTTTGGTATTAACTTACGCTTTGTAAAACCGTTTATCGCAGCCCTGATTGGCGGCGCGGTGGGCGGCGCGTGGGTGGTATCCATGCATGTTTACATGACCGCCGTGGGCCTGACGGCTATCCCTGGCATGGCTATCGTGCAGGCCAGCTCGCTGCTGAACTACATTATCGGGATGGTTATCGCCTTTGGCGTCGCCTTTGTCGTCTCCCTGGTACTGAAATACAAAACGGACGCTGAATAATGTCACATCCATCACGCCTGCCTGCGATTTTGCAGGCTGTTATGCAGGGCCAGCCGCGCGCGCTGGCCGACAGCCACTATCCCCGCTGGCACCATGCGCCGGTGACCGGGCTGATGAACGATCCCAACGGCTTTATTGAATTTGCCGGACGTTATCACCTGTTTTATCAGTGGAACCCGCTCGCCTGCGATCATAAGTTCAAGTGCTGGGGGCACTGGAGCTCTGCCGACCTGCTGCACTGGCAACATGAGCCGATCGCGCTCATGCCGGATGAAGAGTATGACCGCAACGGCTGCTACTCCGGAAGCGCCGTGGATAGTCAGGGCACGCTCACCCTGTGCTATACCGGCAACGTAAAATTTGACGACGGCAGCCGAACCGCGTGGCAGTGCCTGGCGACGGAAAATGCCGACGGCACGTTTACCAAACTCGGCCCGGTATTACCGCTGCCGGAGGGCTATACCGGCCACGTGCGTGACCCGAAAGTCTGGCAGCACGAAGGTCGCTGGTACATGGTGCTGGGCGCACAGGATTTGCAAAAGCGTGGCAAGGTGTTGTTATTCAGCTCAGCGGACCTTCATGAGTGGACGAGTCAGGGCGAAATCGCCGGTTATGGCATCAATGGCCTGGACGACGCGGGCTATATGTGGGAATGCCCGGACCTGTTTGCCCTCGGCGACCAGCATGTCCTGATTTGCTGCCCGCAGGGCGTGCCTCGTGAGAAAGAGCGCTATCTCAACACCTACCCGGCAGTGTGGATGAGCGGCGATTTCGACTACCACCGCGCGGCCTTCGAGCATGGCGAACTGCACGAATTGGACGCAGGGTTTGAGTTCTACGCCCCGCAAACCATGCTTACCAGTGATGGCCGCCGTCTGCTGGTCGGCTGGATGGGCGTGCCGGAGGGCGAAGAGATGCTTCAACCGACCCTCACCAACGGCTGGATCCATCAGATGACCTGCCTGCGTGAGCTGGAGTTTATCGATGGTCAGCTATACCAACGTCCTCTACGAGAGCTGAGCGCCCTGCGCGGCGAAGCGCACGGCTGGGCAGGGAACTCCCTGCCGCTGGCACCGATGGAAATCGTTCTACAAACCACTGGGGACGATATTTTGAGCCTCGATTTTGACGGCGCATTAATCCTTGAACGCGATGCCAGCGGGATCCGCCTGGCCCGACCCAGTCTGGCCAGCGACGAGAAGCATTATCGTTACTGGCGCGGAGACGTCCGCTCGCTGCATATTTTCATCGACCAGTCTAGCGTGGAGATTTTCATCAACGGCGGCGAAGGAGTGATGAGCTGCCGCTACTTCCCGGCCTGTTCAGGGCAGCTAATGTTCTCTGGCATCACACCGGACGCATTCTGCTACTGGCCGCTGCGAACTTGCATGGTAGAATAAGCGTTTTGCCTCAAGCTCATGGCGTCGTAATGAAAACTAAACGCGTAACCATTAAAGATATCGCCGAACAGGCTGGCGTCTCAAAAGCGACCGCCAGCCTAGTACTGAACGGTCGTGGTAAGGAGCTGCGTGTGGCGCAGGAAACGCGTGAGCGAGTACTGGCGATTGCCCGTGAGCAGCACTATCAGCCAAGCATTCACGCCCGCTCGCTGCGCGACAACCGCAGCCACACCATCGGACTGGTGGTGCCGGAGATCACCAACCACGGCTTTGCGGTCTTTTCACATGAGCTGGAAATGCTGTGCCGCGAAGCAGGCGTCCAGCTATTGATCTCTTGTACTGATGAAAACCCCGGTCAGGAGAGCGTGGTGGTCAATAACATGATTTCCCGCCAGGTTGACGGTCTGATCGTCGCTTCATGTATGCACAACGATGCCGACTATCTTAAGCTCAGCCAACAACTGCCAGTAGTGCTGTTTGACCGTTGTCCTAATGAAAGCCTGCTGCCGCTGGTGATGACTGATTCGATTACCCCAACGGCGGAACTGATTTCCCGCATTGCACCTAAGCATAGCGATGAGTTCTGGTTTTTAGGCGGTCAGTCGCGTCTGTCGCCTTCACGCGATCGTCTGACCGGCTTCACGCAGGGTTTGGCTCAGGCGGGTATTGCACTGCGCCCGGAATGGGTGATTAACGGTAACTACCACCCGAGCTCAGGCTATGAGATGTTCGCCGCACTCTGCGCGCGACTTGGGCGGCCGCCTAAGGCGCTGTTCACTGCCGCCTGTGGACTGCTCGAAGGGGTACTGCGCTATATGAGCCAGCACCATTTACTCGACTCAGATATCCATCTGACGAGCTTTGACGATCACTATCTTTATGATTCGCTGTCGCTGCGTATCGATACCGTACAGCAGGATAACCGCCAGTTGGCCTGGCACTGCTATGATCTGATAAGCCAATTGATCGAGGGCGATACGCCCGAAACGCTACAACGCTACCTGCCCGCAACGCTGCAGTTTAGGCATCAGTAATAACTGAGCATTTTTGAATACCCTACAGAGGTGAAATCTGGTGCGAATCCAACAATCAAAAATCAATATTTGTAGTGATGTGATGCGGAAAGGTCTTCACTGCATCAGTAATCACACCAATCGGGTTAAACGGCAAACTGAGTGGTGGTAAAGACTGACACCGGCATTATTACTGTCACTGTGGAACATCACTCCGGCGGGTTTACCGCAAGCTTCCCACGCAATTTCCAGCGCTTTGATGTCAGCTTGCTGTCCGGTGAGAATGACATTGCCCAACCCTCAGGTTTCCTTGCGAACAGATCGAGAACAACAGCAAGGTAAGCCCAACGCTTGCCTGTCCAGAGTAGAGTAAGAGG